>NZ_VSZV01000347.1:0-49813 GCF_008919455.1 Rhizobium sp. PEPV16 | reverse complement strand
GAGGCCGCCTCGCACAAGCTGCTCGACGATTATTTCGCCTGGGGCGGCAATTTCATCGATACCGCCGATGTCTACAGCGCCGGCAAGTCTGAAGAGATCATCGGCCGCTGGCTGAAGGCGCGCCCGACTGAGGCTCGCCAGGCGATCGTCGCCACCAAGGGGCGGTTCCCGATGGGCAACGGCCCCAACGATATCGGCCTGTCGCGCCGGCATCTTGGCCAGGCGCTCGACGATTCGCTCCGCCGCCTCGGCCTCGAGCAGATCGACCTTTACCAGATGCATGCCTGGGACGCGCTGACGCCGATCGAGGAGACGCTGCGTTTCCTCGACGATGCGGTTTCCTCCGGCAAGATCGGCTATTACGGCTTCTCCAACTATGTCGGCTGGCACATCGCCAAGGCCTCGGAGATCGCCAAGGCACGCGGTTATACGCGCCCGGTGACGCTGCAGCCGCAATATAACCTGCTGGTGCGCGACATCGAACTCGAGATCGTCGCGGCCTGTCAGGATGCCGGCATGGGTCTGTTGCCGTGGTCACCGCTCGGCGGCGGCTGGCTGACCGGCAAATACAAGCGCGACGAGATGCCGACGGGTGCCACCCGCCTCGGTGAAAACCCCAATCGCGGCGGCGAATCATATGCGCCGCGCAATGCGCTGGAGCGAACCTGGGCGATCATCGCTGTCGTCGAGGAGGTCGCCAAGGCGCATGGCGTCAGCATGGCGCAGGTGGCGCTCGCCTGGACGGCGGCGCAGCCGGCGATCACCTCAGTCATCCTCGGCGCCCGCACGCCGGAACAGCTCGCCGACAATCTCGGCGCGATGAAGGTCAAACTCTCCGACGACGAGATGGCAAGATTGAACGATGTGAGCGCGCCTCAGCCACTTGACTATCCCTATGGCAAGGGCGGCATCAACCAGCGTCACCGCAAGATCGAGGGCGGCCGCTGAGCCTTCCTTCTGCAACCGGATGAGTCGTCTCGCCCGGTCTGCAACCACCAATGAAAAAGCCGCCATGTTTCCATGGCGGCTTTTCGGCCTGTCTGCTTGGGAGGCGATTTTAGGCCGGAAGCTGGAAGATCACGTTGGCGATCAGGACGATCGCCAGGCCGCCGGCGAGTGCGAGATAGGGCAGCATGCCGGCTTTCCTGACGCCGAGATCCTGGCCGACGAGGCCAAGATCCTCCATCGCCCCGGCCGGGAATTTGCCGCCGTCGCGCACGTAGTGGCGATAGGCGAAGACCGGCAGGATCAGGGCGGCGAAGATGAAACCGACCCAGAGCGCATTGGAGTAACCCCAGACCTTGGCGCCAGCGCCCAGGAAGAGCGCGTTGACGAAGGCAAGCACGGTGTTGAGGCCGATCAGCCAGGTCGGCGCCTTCCAGGGGCGTTCGATATGACCGGAATCCATCCGGTGGATCCAGCCGGAATTGAGGTTCAGGAAGTTGAAGATGATGTAGCCGACATTCGAGACGGCGAGCACGAAGAAATAGCCGCCGACATCCGAGGCAATCGCCAGCAGGAAGAGATTGAAGGCGAAATCGGTCCACATCGCCCTGGTCGGCGCGCCGTGTTCGTTGACGTGGTCGAGATATTTCGGCAGCCAGCCGTCTTTCGAGCCCTGGTAGAGCGTACGCGAGGAGCCGGCCATCGCCGTCATGATGGCGAGGAAGAGCGCCATGATCATCAGTACGACGAGCAATTGGGTGACGATCCGGCCGGCGCCGATCAGGCCGCCGAGTGCTTCGGCAACACCCGTACCATCGACGATCCCGGGGGCCAGCATGCCGGCATGGCCAAGAACGCCCTGGAAGGCGAAGGGCACGAGGAAGAAGAACAGGCAGCAGGCAAGGCCGGAATAGAAGATCGCCTTGAAGGTGTCGGTCTTCGGGTTCTTGAGTTCGCGGGTGTAGCAGACCGCCGTCTCGAAGCCGTAGGTCGACCAGGCGGCGATATAGAGGCCACCGAGGAAGAGTGTCCAGCCGCCGTTGCTCCAGGTGCCGTCGGCAGCGGCATAGGCGGCTGTCGGCGGCACGAGACCGGTGACGTTGGTGGCAAGGATCTGGCCGCTGACGATCGGGTAAAGGCCGATGATGAGCAGCGGCACCAGCACGATGATGGCCAGCCACTTCTGCACGCTTGCCGTTTCCGAAATGCCGCGATGCTGGATGGCGAAGATGATCAGCATCAGGATGCCGCCGATGAAGAAGGTGGCATTGATATTGGCGGTGGCAAGGAACGGAATGTTGAAGCTGAAGAGCGACCAGCTGCGGATCGCCGGCGTGAGCGCCGCGACGCCATCGGCGCCGAGCAATGCCCTGACGGCGTCATCCGGCGTGGTGCCGGCATGGGCTGCGATATATTCGGCGACCCGGGGACTGTCGGCCGTGATGGAAGCGGCATGCGCTGAGATCCAGTCGAGGACCATTTGCGAATCCGCCGCCGGAATCGGATAGAATGCGTTGAGGATGTAACCGGCGGCGATGGCGCAGCCGAGCGACAGCACCGGCGACCAGGCAAACCAGTTGCACCAGACGGAGAGCGGCGCGATGAATTTCGAGTAACGCAGCCAGGCGGTGGCGCCATAGACCGAGGCGCCGCCGGATTTGTTGGCGAACATGCCGGCGATTTCGGCATAGGTGAAGGATTGCAGGAAACCCATCACCATCGAGATGATCCAGACGACGAAGGCGAGCTTTCCCGTCGTGCCTGCGATGCCGCCAATGGAGAAAAGAACGAGCGGCGGCACGCCCGCAGCCACCCAGAATGCGCCCTTCCAGTCGAGCGCGCGTACAAGCTTACCTTCGGTGCCGGATGCAATCCCGGCCTCCACAACGTCTGTCATCGGTGAAATTCCCCATTCTATTTGTTCCGGACGTATCTTTGTACGTCTCCCTGAACGTGTCTCCCTGACCGTCTCAAGCCCGCCCGGATGATTTTGGCGATCCGTGTTCCCGACGGATTCCCGAGTCTCAACTCTTTATGCATAGTGAAGATATTTTCTTTTTAGTCAACATCACTTTACTTTCCCGGGGCATTTTGTAACCTGCATGGGTGGACGTCCGAGGACGCCCGATCCTCCCATGAGGGCAGTATGCGAGAACTTCATCCTGCTATGACAGGCCTGCGGCCGGCGGCTGCGAGCCTCGTGCATTATCCCGGCATTCCCATCCTGCCGGAGGGAACGGAGCGCTACAGGGCAAAGGGCGGCGGATCGGTCGTTATGCGCGTAGAGCCGGGCGATCGCGTCGGCGTCATCGACAGCGAGGGCGGCCAGCTCTGCGAGATCTCCTTCCTCGACGAGAAAGGCCGTTTCCTCGCGGCCGGTCTCGGAACGCCTTTCAGCAATTCAGCCGATGGTTTGAAGGCTATTCTTCAAGCGGAGGATGAGAGCGCTGCCCGCACGTGTGCAGCGCTTCAGCGTCGCGGCGCCGATCTGGCAACGGCTGGCGCGCTCAGCATCTTCGGGGCGGGATCGACGCCTGGCAGCCGGGCGGAATTCACGATTTCCATGAAGGGCCTACTGATCGTCGCAGCACCCGCCAGCGCCATGTCGCCGGAGGCGCAGGATACGGCGACGCCGATCGAGATCAGGATCAAGCGCAGCCTGCTGATCCGCGATTACGCCTCCGCCCTGCCGGAACCGGCCGCCGATCCGGTCGAGGATATCCGCATCCGGGCTGCAACCGCCGCAGCCTATTTCGTGCGTGCCGGCGAATTCATCCAGATCATCGACGTCTATGGACGCCAGTGCACCGATTTCCAGGCTTTTGCCGCCCGCAAGGTCGACAAGGGTCTGGACCTCGCGCTTGATTCCACCGTCACCCGCACGCTGCTCGGCCGCAGCTATCCGATGCCGGGTCTCCCCTCCAAGGCCTTCGACCGCGATTTCGAACCGCTGGTCGAAATCGTCCAGGATACGGTCGGCCGCCACGATGCTTTCGCGACCGCCTGCAATTCGCGCTATTACGACGACATGGGTTATCCCGGCCACGTCAACTGCACGGACAATTTCAACGCTGCGCTGGCGCCCTACGGCATTGCCGGCCGCAAAGGCTGGGAAGCGCTAAACTATTTCTACAACACCAATATCGACCACAACAACCAGCTCTATCTCGACGAGCCCTGGTCGCGTCCCGGCGATTACGTGCTGATGCGGGCGCTGACCGATCTCGTCTGTGTCTCCTCGTCCTGCCCTGACGATATCGACGCTGCGAACGGCTGGGACCCGACGGATATCCACGTCCGCACCTTTTCCGGAAAAGAGAAATTCTCACGAGCGGTGGCCTATCGCATGACCCCAGATGCAGACGCCGAACTGACGCGCGAAACCGCCTTCCATCCCCGCCTCTCCGCCTTGACGCGGGACTACACCGAATATCGCGGCTACTGGCTGCCGAACCGCTTTTCCAGCGAAGGGCCGGTCCAGGAATACTGGGCCTGCCGCGAGCGCGCCGCCGTCATCGACCTCTCGCCCTTGCGGAAATTCGAGGTGACGGGGCCGGATGCCGAGGAGCTGCTGCAATATTGCCTGACGCGCGACGTGCGCAAACTGTCGACCGGCCAGGTCGTCTATTCGGCCATGTGCTACGAAAACGGCGGCATGATCGATGACGGGACGCTCTTCCGGCTCGGCGACAAGAACTTCCGCTGGATTGGCGGCGATGATTTCAGCGGCATATGGCTGCGCCAGCAGGCCGAGAAGAAAGGCTTCAAGGCCTGGGTCCGCTCCTCGACCGATCAGATGCACAATATCGCCCTGCAGGGTCCGAAGAGCCGCGATATCCTGAAGGAGATCATCTGGACGGCGCCGCGCCAGCCTGATATCGGCGAGCTCGAATGGTTCCGTTTCACCGTCGGCCGCATCGGCGGCTTCGAGGGTGCCCCAATCGTCGTCTCGCGCACGGGTTACACCGGCGAACTCGGCTACGAGATCTTCTGTCACCCGAAGGACGCGCTGACGGTGTTCGACGCCGTCTGGGAGGCCGGCCAGCCGCACGGGTTGAAGCCGATGGGGCTGGAGGCGCTCGACATGGTCCGCATCGAGGCGGGTCTGATCTTCGCTCACCATGAATTCACCGATCAGACCGACCCGTTCGAGGCCGGCATCGGCTTCACGGTGCCGCTGAAATCCAAGCAGGACGATTTCATCGGCCGCGAGGCGCTGATCCGACGCAAGGAGCATCCGCGCCATCTGCTCGTCGGGCTGGACATCAAGGCGAACGAGGCCGTCGGCCATGGCGATTGCATCCATATCGGCCGGGGCCAGGTGGGCGTTATCACCAGCGCCACCCGCTCGCCGATCCTCGGCAAGACGATCGCGCTCGCCCGCATCGACGTGACGCATGCAAGCCCCGGCACCGAGGTGGAGATCGGTAAGCTCGACGGCCACCAGAAGCGCCTGCCGGCGACGATCGTGCCGCTTTCGCACTACGACCCGCAGAAGACGCGGCCGCGCTCGTAATGCCTGCTTTCGAGGTCGGGAGACGGCGATCGGCAGTTGATATTGCCGCCGACGCGCACGACCAGCGAGATGCAATCTAATGGCGAATTGGCGCGTCAAAAAAACTAAAAGTTGACATATCCCGCTTTGATGATTATATCTCGGTGGTCGATATTGCTTGTTTGACTTTTGTTATCGCACGCTGGCAACGTGCCCTGGACGAACTTCCCTCTTCAAAATCGAGATCATCATCCGTCGTGCTTCCGCACGTGCGGTCGTTCAATTGCTATGAAAGGGTTTGTTATGACCACTGGCACAGTTAAATGGTTCAATTCCACCAAGGGCTTCGGCTTCATTCAGCCTGATGACGGCGGCGCTGACGCCTTCGTCCACATCTCTGCCGTCGAGCGCGCCGGCATGCGCGAAATCGCCGAAGGCCAGAAGATCGGCTACGAGCTTGAGCGCGATAACAAGTCGGGCAAAATGTCCGCTTGCAATCTCCAAGCTGCTTAAACTGAAATCTGCTTTCCTTTGACCGCGGATGTACCGGCACTGTCGAAAGTATGATACTATCAAGGTCAGGCAAGTTGCCTGGCCTTTTTGCTGCTTTCGCCAAGCGGGCTCACAAATCCAGGATTAATATGACAGAGTCACACAGCAAATCACGCAAGCAGGCGGAGATTGCCTTCGGAAACGCGCAATCGCAATTCCTGGCGCGAAGCCGCGCGGTCGAAGAGATCGATTCGACCGTACGTGCCCGCGAGGAAAAAACCTTGCGATTACGCGAAGCGCGTGAGGCCAAGGAATTGCAGGATCGCTTGACAGGGGTTACTGCTCCCGGCGCGAAGCGAAAAAAGAAAATCTGACACTACTGCATAATTCCTTAAATCGGATTCGATTTCAGGATAAACCATGCGGCAGTTCAAAGTATTGCAGCGCCCTTCGCGCGTCTGATGGCGCGCGGCGCCCTGGAACAGGATGATTTTAGGCCGGATCGGCCTAGACACTGAATCTGTTCTAATTAAAGAGTAGAGCATGATGTGGTCCGAAAACCGCGCACGCTTTTCGACATCATGCTCTCGGGTCGAAGTCAAACAGTCAGGAAACAGATTTGAAAAACGCCAAAAACAACGAGCTTTCCGATCGCCGCAGCGCCGCTGCCGAAGCCAAGGCGGCTCTCCTCAATGCGTATCGTAGCGCCAAGGATTCAGCCGAACCCACAAGGCTGGCAAAGCAGGCGGAGCGTCAAGCTATTGCCGCGGCCAGGGAAGAACGTCGCGCTCAGCGGGAACGCGTCAAGCTCGAGGAACTGGAGCGGGCTCAGGCCGCCGAAGCCGAACGTCAGGCTGCCGCCGAGGCCGCAGCACGCGCCGATGCCGACGCGCGCGAAGCGGCTGACAAAGACCGGATCGCTCGTGTGATTGCCGATGAAGCCGCCCGAAAGGCCGAACGCGACCTGCGTTACGCCAATCGCAAAGCCAGGAAGTCCTGATCGTCAGCGCCGCCTGTCGTCAGGACAGGCAGCGCTCTCTTTCAAGCGGCCTGCACGGCTGCATTCAGCGGGATTTCGACGTCGATCTCAAGGGTCGAGACGTACTCGTTGCGATCGATCGTCACCTGCACCTTGTCGTGGTCAAGCTGCACATGCTTTGCGATCACCGCCAGGATTTCCTCGCGCAGCAGGGTAACCAGGTCCGACCCCGCCGAGGAACGTTCATGGGCGAGAAGGACCTGCAGCCTTTCGCGGGCGGCCGGTGCGGTTCTCTGCTTGTTGAAAAGACGGAAAATATTCATGCCGCCCTCCGTCCGAAGATCTTACCGAAAATATTCCTCTTTTCCTCTGGGATGGCGATCGGCACCGTCTCGCCGGCGAGCCGGCGAGCGGCGTCGAAATAGGCCATCGCAGCCGCGCTGCGGCTGTCTGCCAGCGTGACCGGCGCACCGATGTTGGATGCACGCAGAACATCCATGCTTTCGGGTATGATGCCGAGGAGCGGGATGGACAGGATCTCCAGGACGTCGTCGACCTTGAGCATGTCGCCGCGTTCGGCGCGGTTGGCGTCGTAGCGGGTGAGCAGCAGGTGCTTTTCCATCCGCTCGCCGCGTTCGGCCTTGGCGGTCTTGGCATCCAGCAGGCCGATGATGCGATCCGAATCACGCACCGACGAGACCTCGGGATTGGTAACCACCACGGCAACATCGGCGTGGCGCATGGCGAGCGTTGCGCCGCGCTCGATCCCGGCGGGGCTGTCGCAGATGATCCAGTCGAAATAGCGCTTCAGGTCGTTGATGACGCGCTCGACGCCCTCGGCCGTCAGATTGTCCTTGTCGCGCGTCTGCGAGGCCGGCAGCAGGAACAGCGTTTCCAGCCGCTTGTCGCGGATCAGCGCCTGGGTAAGCTTGGCGTCGCCCTGGATGACATTGATCAGGTCGTAGACGACCCTGCGTTCGGCGCCCATCACCAGGTCGAGATTGCGCAGGCCGACGTCGAAATCGACGACGACGACTTTCTCATTGCGTTGCGCCAGCGCCGCTCCCAACGCGGCGGTCGAGGTCGTTTTGCCAACCCCGCCTTTGCCTGACGTGACGACGATCACTTTCCCCATCATTGTCTCTCCTTTGCCGTGGCCCCAGTAATTCAAAGTGTTAGAGCGTCCTTTGCGGCTCGATGAGACGCGCGGCGCTGCCGTCAGATCAGTTTCTCTGCCATGATCGCGTCGTCTTCGAGCCAGAGCTGAACAGCCTGTCCGCGAAGATTGGGCGCCATGTCTTCCGCCATTTTGTAGATGCCGTCGATTGCAACCAGCTCGGCCTCGAGCTTGCGGCAAAAGATCCGCGCCGATGCGTTTCCGATGGATCCCGCCATGGCTCGGCCACGCAAGGCGCCATAGATATGGACGGACCCGCCGGCAATGACTTCGGCACCCGAGGCGACCGATCCGATGACGGTGACGTCGCCTTCCGGAAAGATCACCGATTGCCCCGAGCGCACCGGCTCCCGGATGACGATCGATTGCATGGCCGGGCGGGTCTCTGCCACTGCCGGTTTGCCGGGTAGATCGGCAGGCTCCTTTGCCTGAACCTCGATATCGGAAACCGACCGACCGCCCTTAAGCGCCGGCGGCATGCCGGATCCGAGGATCGAAGGCCGCGCGCCCTCGATGCCCATGATGCTGACATTGCGCTTGGCAAGTTCGGCAATCAGGTCCTTCAGCTGCGGCCGGTCGATTTGCAGGTCCGTCAGGTCGAGCACGACAGGCCGTCCGAGGAAGAAGCCGGCCGAACGCGCGGCCAGATCGTCCAGCCGCATCAACCAATCATCGATCGGAAGATCCGGAGACAGCATGACCGCGAGGAAAGAACGGCCCTTGATGCGGATGGAGCGAGCGTCTGTTAGCACTTTGGTCATCTATGTGAAGAAATCGTTGACCATGTCTACCGCTGCTATGGTTAACAAAAAGTTAACGCGACCTTAATATCACCAACAATCACCTGAGATTCTTTAAGCGCGGAATTACCGCAAGTCATTGGGAAAGCGTCGCAATCTCTGGAAGCACTGAACGGTTAATGACGCGGCTTTGAACTTGAGCCGCAAATCCGCCGCTGCTCGGGTAACGCTCAGCCTTTCGCCGTGCGTTGTGCGTTGGAAATGGCGCGTGCGGCCTCTTCCGAGGAGTTGGCAAGCGTGCGCATCTCGGCGGCCAGCACGGCAAAACCCGATCCGGCCGTGCCGGCGCGGGCGGCCTCGATGCCGGCATTGACGGCGAGCAGCTTCAGGTAACGCAGCGATTGCAGGATCTCATTGGTCTTCGAAGCGGTGACGCGCATGTCGGCGGTCTGGTCATCGATTCGCTGGTAGAGTGATTCGATGTTGATGATGCTGCCTTCGAGATAGAGAAGCTCGCTCTTTTCGTCCCAGATGCCGCCGCCCGTCTCGGTCACCCAGATGAGATGGCCCATGGCGTGACGGATGCGATATTCCATCGTCCAGTCTGTGCGCCTCTCCAGCGCCCGCCCGACGATCTCGTCCATCAGTGGCACGTCTTCCTCGTACATGATCGAGGTGAAGGTCCGCGTGCGGTTGCCGATGATTTCGTCGGCCGGATAACCGAAGATGCGCTCGATGCCGTTGGTCATCTCCAGCATCGTATAGTTTTCATCGGCACGGCAGCGATAGAGAAAACCGCTCATGCGCCCGAGAATGCTCGTTTGAAAATCCATGAAGGCGACATCCGAAGAGAAGAGTTGCAGTCGTCTCGCTCAAAGGCGCGGCTCACAATATGCCGGAGGAGAGTGCCCGAACACCCTCCTCCGGCAATGTAGGCCCGCCTCATCAGTTGCGCAGATATTCCTCCATGGAATCGTCGAGCGCCTCGACCCAGGGTGTGTGGTGCGTCGGCGACATGTTGCCGGTCATCAGCGACCGGTAGGCATGGTCGCGGAAGCCCATGATGTTGTGGGCCTTGTGGTGTTCCCACTCCATGAAGGTCTGGTTGGTCCCCTCGATGTCGAAGTTGGGATAATCGGTTTCGGCAAGCAGTTCCTTCACATAGTCGCCCTGATACCAGATCATCTGCTCGGCATCCTCGAGCGTATCCTCACGGGCGCGCCACATGTCGAAATTGGCCTTCAACTCCTCTTCCGGCGGCAGGGTGATGCGGCCCATCATCACGTCGCGCGCCCACCAGGCCTGCACGTCGAACATGTTGAAGGTGTAGAACTGGTCCTGCATGCCGATATAGAAAAGCTGCGGGTTCTTGTCGAAGATCACACCCTTGTAGAGGCCGTCAGCCCAGAGGCGGTTGGCGGTCTTCAGCCGGAGATCGTCAGGCAGGAAGGGGAAATGGTGCTGGTAGCCGGTGCAGAGGATCACCGCATCGACCTCCTTGGTCGAGCCGTCGAGGAAATGCGCCGTGCGGTTTTCGAGCTTGGTCAGCAGCGGCCGCTCTTCGAAATTCTCCGGCCATTTGAAGCCCATCGGCTTTGAACGATAGCTCGTCGTCACCGATTTCGCGCCGTATTTCCAGCATTGCGAGCCGATGTCTTCGGCCGAATAGCTGCGCCCGACGATCAGGATGTCCTTGCCCTTAAACTCCAGCGCGTCGCGAAAGTCATGGGCATGCAGCACGCGGCCGTTGAAGGTCTTCACACCCTCGAAATAGGGAACGTTCGGCGTCGAGAAGTGACCTGACGCCACGACGACATAGTCGAACTCCTCGTCATACATCCGGTCTTCGATGCGGTTATGCGCCGTCACCGTGAATTTCTTCGTCGCTTCGTCGAAGCGGACCATGCGCACCGGCGTGCTGAAACGCACCCAGTGGCGGACGTTCGCCTTCTCGACGCGGCCCTTGATGTAATCCCAGAGCACGGCGCGCGGCGGATAGGAGGCGATCGGCTTGCCGAAATGCTCCTCGAAGGAATAATCGGCGAATTCGAGGCATTCCTTCGGGCCGTTCGACCAGAGGTAACGATACATGCTGCCGTGGACCGGCTCGCCATATTCGTCGAGCCCGGTGCGCCAGGTATAGTTCCAGAGCCCACCCCAGTCCGACTGCTTTTCGAAGCATACGATCTCCGGGATCTCAGCGCCCTTCTGTGCGGCCGATTGAAAGGCGCGCAGCTGCGCCAGCCCGGAAGGCCCGGCACCGATGACGGCTACTCTTGTCATGAAGCATTCCCCTCTTGATTATATCGTATTGTCCTGCGTGTCAGTCCGGATAGATGCCGGGGCTGGTCGGGGCCCCGTCGTCATATTTGGAAAGCCAGTCGATCGTCGTCTCGCGGAAGCGGGTGAGGCCCTTGTAGTCGATAAGCTCCGGCGGCAGCGTCTTCAGCACGCGCGGGAAGCGGCGCGCCCATTTCGGCACGGTGACGAGCTCTTCCATGTTCATCAGGTAACAGCGGATGACGAAGAGGATGGCGTTCGAGCGCGGCAGGCGCCAGAGGCTCTGCAGCTCGACGCGCAAATGCACCTTCTCGCCGACATTCTCCGGCTTCACCGTGGTGCGGTCAGGACCCCATTTGTGATAATTCTCCGGGCTGGTGTCGAGCCGCGGATTGATCGTCATCGTCCAATTGAAGCGCCGTGTCGGCTTGCCCTGCTGCAGGTTCAACAGGAATTTCAGCGCCCGGTCGAAGACACCGATCTGGTGGGCGAGCGGCACCGGCCCGTGCCATTCCATGAAGTTCATGCCGATATCGAAATCGAGCGACCAGTCGGCCTGCGTCGTCACCATGCCGGCGTCCATCCAGAGATTGCCGTCGCGCTGGTCGACGATGCAGAAATCGCCCTGGGCCTGGCGGGTGATATATTCGAAGGGCTCGTAGGGCAGCGTCGAGGTATCGCCGAAGGTGAAGCTGTCGTCGATGCCGAGCGGGCGGTTGATCCAGCGCCACTGGTCGCCGTTGCGGATCAGCGTGAAGTGGTCGGGGTAACCCGCCGCTTGCTCTTCCATCAAAAGTTCGAGCGTGTCCCATTGCGCGCTCATCATGTGCGGCAGCGCCTGGTAGCGCAGCGGATCTTCCTTCAGGACCAGCGCCCGGTCGTGCATCTCGGCGACATAATGCTCGTCGACGTCGATCAGGCTTTCGTAGACGGTTCCCGCCCGGCCGTGCACATGCGGCTCCATATTGACCGAATACATGTATTCGTCGCGGTCGAACGGAAACGGGAAACGCCGGATGTTCTCGGGGCTGTTCCGATAGCTGAAATCGTTCCGGAAGGTTTCCTGCTTGAAGACGATTGCCATGTCCGGTCTCCTTGTTCCGCTTCCGATGTCGCTAGAGATCAAGATGCAGCGTGTTTCCCTCGAAGCGGGAAACGCAGATCATCACCTTGCGGCCGGATGCTTTTTCTTCGTTCGTCAGATAGACGTCATGGTGCAGCAGCTTGCCGTCGCAGGTGACGACCCCGGTCTCACATTGACCACAGGCGCCGCCGCGACAGAGGAATGGCGCGTCGACGCCCACCGCCTCGATCGCCTCCAGCATGCTTTCGTGATGGCCGACCTTCACGGTCTTGCCGGACCGCAGGAGCTCGATCGCGAAGGGCTTGCCTGGTAGAGACGACAGGAACCGTTCCGAATGCAGGTTCTGCTCCGGCCAGCCGGCGTCCAGTCCCGCCTTCAGCACGCCGTCGATCATGCCGGATGGGCCGCAGACATAAAGATGCGTGCCGAGCGGCTGGGTGCCGAGCAGGCGCGTCAGGGGGATGGCGCCGCCTTCGGCGTCGCAATAGATCTTGATGCGATGTCCGCCATAGCGCTCGACGAGTTGCTGCCAATAGGCGCCGCGGTCGCGCGTGCGGATGGCATAATGCAGCTCGAAATTGGCGCCCTCGCGGGAAAACTGCTCCATCATCGCAATGAAGGGGGTAATGCCGATGCCGCCGGCGATCAGAAGATGCTTGCGCCCGCGCCAGTCCGGCTGGAACAGGTTGACGGGATAGCTGACCTTCAGCTCGTCGCCTTCGCTAAGCTTCTCATGCATGAAGGTGGAGCCGCCGCGCGAATCCTCGACGTGCAGCACACTGATCTCATAGGCTGCGCAATCATGCGGCGGCGACATCAGCGAATAGGCGTTGCGGCGCATATGGCCGCCATCATTCATCAAAACGATGACGTGGGCGCCGCCGGAGAAATACGGCATAGGCTTGCCGTCAAGGCGCTCGAAACGGAAGCGCTTGACGCGCTCGGCGATCGGCGTGATCCGCGTCACGCGGACAGGAATTTCAGTGCCACCGCTCAAAGGAACAACTCCTCCGGATCAGGCGCGCTGCCCGGTTCTTCCGCATCGATATTGACGCCCTGGAAGGCGGCGAGCCGACGCGAATAATGGTCGCGCACCAGAAGCGGCAGCCCGCAATGGCTACAAGTGAAGGGGCTGGTGGTGACGTCGTCGGTGATGCCCTTGCAATGGACGCATTGCACGCGCCGGGCCAGCGAGCCGCGATGCTCGGTGATGACGGAGGCATGGTCCATGCCGTAATCGAGCGCCACGAGCATTGCCTGGCCGATGAAGCCTTCCGTGCCCGATAGATAAAGCCGCGTGCCCATATGGGCGGTGGCAAGCGAACCCTTCAATCGGAAGAGCAGCGTTGCGATGGTCGGGGCGGTGAAGAACATGTCGGCGCCGAGGCGGCGCAGCGTCTCGTCCAGGCCGGTGCCTTGCGAGCCGCGGGCGACATAGAGGATTTCGCCGCGGGAAAGCGCCGTTTCGTCAAGCGCCGGCTGCTGATCGAGGAGCGCCTTGGCACCCTCCCCTTCGAGCGCGAAAATGTGCCGCCGGGCGTTGGGCTGGATGGTCAGGCCCGTGTAGACTGGTCGGCTCTTGATGCCTGCAACGAGCATTGGCGTGCTCCTTAACCTACGGCGGTCCTCTTCTTCTTCTCCGGATCGTCGAAAGGAAGCGTGTGGGCGGTGGCGCCTGCCTTCACGGTCTTGCCGCGGACTTCGAGTTTCGTCCCATGCACCGCCTTGTCAACGTCCAGACGGGCAATCGCCATGGATTTCTTCGTCAGCGACGAATAGCTCGGGCAGGTAATGACGCCGACCTTTTTGCCGTCGGCAAAGACTTCGTCGCCGAGATCGGCCGGTCCGTCGGCATCGATCAGCATGCCGAAGATCTTGAAACGTTCCTTACCCTTGAGGCGCGCATGTTCCTCGGCGCCACGGAAGCCTGTCTTGCCGGGGCTGACGGTAAAGTCGAGGCCGAGTTCCCAGAGGCTGTCGCCGGGCGGCTGATCGGCGAAGGGATACATCTGCGAATTGTCGTAAGGGTAGAAGAGCAGGTAGCTTTCGACCCGCAGCATGTCGAGAACGGAGAAGCAGCAGGGGATGATGCCCATCTCCTTGCCTTCCTCGACGATCCGGTCCCAGACCATGACGGCGTCCTGGCCGCGCACGAAGATCTCGTAGCCGCGTTCGCCGGTATAGCCGGTGCGCGAGATCATCACCGGCGCGCCGAACAGCGTCGTCTGCATGTGGTGGAAATATTTGAGGTCGCGGATGCCGGGCACATATTTGGCGAGATAGTCGACCGCGATCGGACCCTGCAGCGACAGGTCGTGCAGGTCGTCGTCGAAGAGCACGGCGCAATTGCGGCCCGCAGCCTGCTTGACGAGTTCCTCGTGGCCGGAGCCGGAGCCATGCACCAGCATCCAGGAATTCGGGCCGGTGCGATAGACGATGCAGTCGTCGGTGAAGTGGCCGCGCTCGTTCAGCATGGTCGCATAGACCGACCGGCCGGGGTAGATCTTCGTCAGGTCGCGGGTGGTGATGGAGTCGAGCACGGCGATGGCGTGCGGGCCGACCAGGTGCACCTTCTTCAGGCCCGAGACATCCATGATGCCGGCCTTGGTGCGGACGGCGACATGTTCTTCCGACATGTCCTTGTCGTAGGTCCAGGCGGTGCCCATGCCGCTCCAGTCCTCGAGCTTCGATCCCAGAGCGCGATGCCGATCCGCCAAGACGGAGAAACGCCATGATAAAGCCATTGTCCGTTCCCTTTTGTTTCCTCTACGGAATATTTATTTCCTGACTATATTCGTCTTTCGCGCCGTGGCAACCCCGCCCGACATGCATTTCCCAAAACTTTCGGCGCCCTTGCTGCATCCCTTACCGAATGAATGAGGGATGCGGCGACGCTTTTGCCGTCCCTCAACCCGTCTCTAACCCATCCGCTCCGACGCGTAACTTCCGGGGCTTGCCGGGAAGACCACGGTGCGGTTGCCGTTGATGAAGG
Organism: Rhizobium sp. PEPV16; assembly: GCF_008919455.1. Taxonomy (NCBI): domain Bacteria; kingdom Pseudomonadati; phylum Pseudomonadota; class Alphaproteobacteria; order Hyphomicrobiales; family Rhizobiaceae; genus Rhizobium; species Rhizobium sp. PEPV16. The sequence continues at coordinate 34,629 of NZ_VSZV01000347.1, read as the reverse complement.
TGCGGTGATGGATATGGGCGTGGATGGCGCGCGCCAGCACCTGGCTTTCGACGTCGCGGCCGATCGAGACATAGTCGTCGGGCGACTGCGCATGGGTGATGCGCGCCGTGTCCTGCTCGATGATCGGGCCTTCGTCGAGATCGGCGGTGACATAATGCGCCGTCGCCCCGATCAGCTTCACGCCGCGGCCGTAGGCCTGTTTGTAGGGATTGGCGCCCTTGAAGCTCGGCAGGAAGGAATGGTGGATGTTGATGATCTTCCCGGACATTTTCTGGCACATCTCGTCCGACAGGATCTGCATGTAGCGGGCGAGCACGATCAGCTCGGTGCCGGTCTGCTCGGCCACGTCCATGATATGGGCCTCGGCCTGCACCTTGTTGGCCTTGGTGACCGGAATATGGTGGAAGGGGATGTCATGGTTCACCACGACCTTCTGGTAGTCGAAATGGTTGGAGACGACACCGACGATATCGATCGGCAGCGCGCCGATCTTCCAGCGGTAGAGCAGGTCGTTCAGACAATGGCCGAAGCGCGAGACCATCAGCAGCACCTTCATGCGCTTTTCGCTGTCGTGAAAATCGTAGTCCATTTCGAAGGGCGCGGCGACGGCTGCGAAACCGGCGGCGATATCGGTGCCCGAAAACCCCTCCTCCGAAATGAAGCTGACGCGCATGAAGAACTTGCCGGTATCGAGATCGTCGAACTGCGAACTGTCGATGATGTTGCAGCCCTTTTCGGCCAGATAGCTCGAAATCGCCGCGACGATGCCGCGTGTCGATTTGCAGGATACGGTGAGTACGAAGTTCTTCATGCTGTCACTTTCTTCGCTATCCCAAGCGCAGAGGGCAGATCACGCCGGAGCTGTCCGCTCCGGCGCATCAGCGTGTCTGCAGAACGTCCGTCCGTTCAGATATCGAGCGTGCTGTCGCGTTCCCACTGGGTGAAATGCGAGCAGTAGGCATTCCATTCCTGATGCTTGAGCTTGAGATAGGCGGCGGAAAACTCGGCCCCGATCGCCTGCTTCAAGCCCTCGTCGGCATCATAGGCGCGCAGCGCGTCGAGCAGATTGAGCGGCAGGCGCGGCGCGTCCTTTACCAGGTACCCCTCGGCATACATGTCGATATCGTAGTGCCGGCCGGGATCGGCTTGGCTGCGGATGCCGTCGAGGCCGGCGGCGATGATGATCGCCTGCAGCAGGTACGGATTGACCGCACCATCAGGCAGGCGCAGCTCGAAGCGGCCCGGTCCCGGCACGCGCACCATGTGGGTGCGGTTGTTGCCCGTCCAGGTCACGGTGTTCGGCGCCCAGGTCGCGCCCGATGTGGTGCGCGGCGCGTTGATACGCTTATAGGAATTGACCGTCGGATTGGTGATCGCGGCAAGGGCGGAGGCGTGCTTCATGATGCCGCCGAGGAAGGTTTTACCCTGAGCGGAGAGCCCAAATGGCATTTCCTTGTCCGCGAAGGCGTTGACCTTGCCATCGATGTCCCAGACCGAGATGTGGGCATGGCAGCCGTTTCCGGTCAGGCCTTTGAAGGGCTTCGGCATGAACGTCGCGCGAAGGCCGTGCTTTTCGGCGACCGACTTGACCATGAACTTGAAGAAGGAGTGCTTGTCTGCCGTCTGTAGCGCGTCGTCATATTCCCAGTTCATCTCGAACTGGCCGTTCGCGTCCTCGTGGTCGTTCTGATAGGGCTTCCAGCCGAGCTCGAGCATGTAGTCGCAAATCTCGGCGATGACATCATAGCGACGCATCACGGCCTGCTGATCGTAGCAAGGCTTTTCGGCGGTATCGAACTGGTCAGAAATCACCGAGCCGTCCGCGGAGATGAGAAAGAACTCGGGCTCCACGCCGGTTTTCACCCTGAGCCCTTCTTTCGCAGCTTCAGCGACCAGTCTTTTCAGCACCACGCGCGGTGCCTGTTCGACAGGCTGATCGTCCATCACGCAGTCGGCGGCAACCCATGCGACGTCTTTCTTCCAGGGTAGCTGGATGACGGAGGAAGCATCGGGAAGCGCGAACAGGTCGGGATGGGCAGGCGTCAGATCGAGCCAGGTTGCAAAGCCCGCAAAGCCGGCGCCATCATTCTGCATATCGGCGATGGCTTCTGCGGGGACCAGCTTGGCGCGTTGGCCGCCGAACAGGTCGGTATAGCTGATCATGAAATATTTGATGCCTTTGTCTCTGGCAAAAGCAGCAAGGTCCAGTGTCATTCTCGTTCCCCTTTGGATTTCTTGGAGACACTTTGCTTATGGATGCGAGACGGCCGGGACGTTTGCCCGGCCGGTAGTAGAAATCAGTAGCCTCCCTTGCCGGGATACCAGTTGGTGCCGGCGAGCGGGATCTGGGCCATGGCAGCCGCCTCCATCGTCAGCGCGCAAAGATCTTCCGGTTCCAGGTTGTGCAGGTGGTTCTTGCCGCAGGCGCGCGCGATGGTCTGGGCTTCCAGCGTCATAACCTTCAGATAGTTGGCGAGACGGCGGCCGGCGGCGATCGGATCAAGGCGCTTCATCAGTTCCGGGTCCTGCGTCGTGATGCCGGCCGGGTCCTTGCCTTCGTGCCAGTCGTCATAGGCGCCGGCCGTCGTGCCGAGCTTCTGGTATTCTTCTTCCCAGTGCGGATCGTTGTCGCCGATCGCAACGAGTGCTGCCGTGCCGATGGCAACGGCATCGGCGCCCAGCGCCAGTGCCTTGGCCACGTCGGCGCCTGAACGGATACCGCCCGAGATGATCAGTTGCACCTTGCGATGCATTCCGAGGTCCTGCAGCGCTTGGACCGCGGGGCGGATGCAGGCGAGCGTCGGCATGCCGACATTCTCGATGAAGACATCCTGCGTCGCGGCGGTTCCGCCCTGCATGCCATCGAGCACCACCACGTCGGCCCCAGCCTTCACGGCAAGCGCCGTATCGTAATAGGGACGCGCGCCGCCGACCTTCACATAGATCGGCTTTTCCCAGTCGGTGATCTCGCGCAGTTCCAGGATCTTGATTTCGAGGTCGTCCGGGCCTGTCCAATCCGGATGGCGGCAGGCCGAGCGCTGATCGATGCCCTTCGGCAGATTGCGCATGTTGGCGACCCGATCGGAGATCTTCTGGCCGAGCAGCATGCCGCCGCCGCCGGGCTTGGCACCTTGACCGACAACCACTTCGATCGCATCGGCGCGACGCAGGTCCTTGGGATTCATGCCGTATCGCGACGGCAGATACTGGTAGACCAGCGTCTGTGAATGGCCGCGCTCTTCATCGGTCATCCCGCCGTCGCCTGTCGTGGTGGAGGTTCCGGCAATCGTCGCGCCGCGTCCGAGCGCTTCCTTGGCATTGCCGGAGAGCGCGCCGAAGCTCATGCCGGCAATGGTGATCGGCGTCTTCAGGTGGATGGGCTTTTTGGCGAAGCGCGCGCCGAGGACGACCGATGTGTCGCACTTCTCGCGGTAACCTTCGAGCGGATAGCGCGAGATCGATGCGCCGAGAAACAGCAGGTCGTCGAAATGCGGAACCTTCCGCTTGGTGCCGGCGCCACGGATGTCGTAAATGCCGGTCGCCGCAGCACGGCGGATTTCCGCCAGCGTGTAATCGTCGAAGGTCGCGGACTTGCGCGGCGGGGTATAGGGGTTGTGATAGCTCATGATGGTCCCTCGCCTTAATATGCGTCAGCGTTGTCGATATTGAAATTGTAGAGTTTGCGGGCGGAGCCGTAACGCTTGAATTCCTCGGGCCTCACTTCGCTCACCCCCGCCTTTTCGAGAAGTTCGGCCAGCTTCGTCAGATGCTCGGGACGCAGCTCCTTTTCGATGCAATCGGCACCCAGGCTCTTGACCGAACCGCGCACGAAGAGCTTCGCCTCGTAGAGCGAATCCCCAAGTGCATCGCCGGCATCGCCGAGCACCACGAGGTGGCCGGACTGGCCCATGAAGGCGGACATGTGGCCGATATTGCCATGAACGACAATGTCGATGCCCTTCATCGAGATGCCGCAGCGTGACGCCGCATTGCCCTTGATGACAAGGAGGCCGCCGCGGCCGGTTGCCCCGGCATACTGGCTGGCATCGCCCTCGATGACGACTGTTCCAGACATCATGTTTTCCGCAACACCCGGACCTGCCGAACCGTGAACGGTGACGGTCCCGCCGTCGTTCATCCCGGCGCAGTAATAGCCGACCGACCCCTTCACATCGACCGTGACCGGTGCATCGATGCCGACGGCAACCGAATGGCTGCCGCGCGGATTGACGACTTCGAAGGAAAGATCGTTCGAACCGTTCTGGATGTTGTGCAGGGCGCTGTTGAGTTCACGCAACGGCGTAGTGGCAAGATCAATGACAGGCATGTTTCGATAACCCTTGGAGAATACGCATGAGGCGCCGGTCAAGCGACCTTCTGGTGATCCCAGAAATAGACGGTTGCAGGCTCCGGCTCCCAGACCCGGGCATTCTCGATGCCGGGCAGATTGACGAGCGCCCGGTATTCCGAACCGAAGGCGACATACTGGTCCGTTTCGGCCATAACGGCGGGCTTGCAGGCGATCGCATCGCGCACGACGCCGAAGCCGGACTTCGTGCCGACGACGAAGGTGAAGAAGCCGTCGAGGTCACCCACCGCGCCTTCCAGCGCCTGGCCGAGATTCTTGCCCTTGGCCATCTCTGCCGTCAGATAGGCGGCGGCGACCTCGGTGTCGTTTTCGGTTTCGAAGGTCATGCCTTCGCGCTTCAGCTCGCGGCGCAGATTGTTGTGGTTGGACAGCGAACCATTATGCACCAGGCATTGGTCGGAGCCGGTGGAGAAAGGATGGGCGCCGAGCGTCGTGACGGCCGATTCCGTCGCCATGCGGGTATGGCCGATGCCGTGGGTGCCGGCCATCGAATTGACCGCGAAGCGGGAGACGACATCCTTCGGCAGGCCGGTTTCCTTATAGATCTCGATGGCGTCGCCGCTGCTCATGATGCGGATGTTCGGACGCAGTTCCGCAACGGCTGCCTTGCCCGTGTCAAGCAGATCCTTGGCAAGCGTGATGACGGCATGCGTGCTCTTCACCTGGATGGCGACCGACGCGCCAACCGCCTGGCCGAGCTCGGCCTCGAGACCGGCGAAATCCTTCTTTGGATTGGCCGACTGGATGGTGATCTTGGCATTGTTGCCGCTGGCGTCGCCATAGATCGCGATGCCGGCGCTGTCCGGCCCCCGATCCGTCATCGTCACCAGCATCGAGGACAGCAGTGCCCCGAGCTCCGGTTCGAGACTTTTATCCTTGAGGAAGAGACCCACAATTCCGCACATGACCAGACCTCCGTTCGTGTTGAGAAAGGACTAGCAGGTCTGTTTTGGATTTTCAACTCGGAAGAAAGATTTTTTCTTTTAAGGCAAGTCAGCTTTTCGAGCTCTGCTGTGGATAGCTGATGATCGAGAGGTATTTGCTCGGCAGTTTCACCAGCTGTTCCGGCCCATGCGGCGCATCGGCGTCGAAGAACAGGCTGTCGCCCGGCTGCATCTGGAAAAGCTGGTCGCCGTGACGGTAGACCACCTCGCCTTCGAGCATATAAAGAAATTCCATCCCCTCATGCTGGAAGGTTGGGAAGATGTCGGAGTCGGTCGTCAGGGTGATGAGGTAGGGCTCGACGATGACGCCGCTGGTATTGTTGTCGATATGACCGAGCACATTATATTGGTGGCCGGCGCGGGTGCCGCGCCGTTCGAGCTCGATGCCCTGGCCTGCCTTGACGAAGACGGCGTTGCGCGGTTCCTCGAAACGGCGGAAGAAGGCGGTCAGCGGCACGCCGAGCGCCCGCGACAGCGATTGCAGCGTCGTCAGCGACGGCGATATGTTGCCGTTCTCGATCTTCGACAGCATACCGAGCGAAATGCCGGTCGCCGCCGCCAGATCGGTGACCGTGATGCCGAGTTTCTTGCGGTAGGCGCGCACCTCATGGCCGATCGCCATTTCGAGGTTGTTTTCCTTCGGCTCGCGGACGGCGTGCGGGTCCTGGGAAAAGGGAGCGCGTCCACTATGCGCCTGTTCCGGTTGCTCTGCCGCTTCACGCTTGGATTTCATGGATTTTCCCCTGCCGCCTTCTCTTTTGTCCAAAGGCAACCCTATCGTCATAGTGAAAATTCCTCAACCGTGAAGAAAACCTATTCCCGCCGCGCCGCGCGCGGGGCGATGCCGTAGACGGCACGGAACATCCGGGAAAAATGGCTCAGGCTAGAAAAGCCGGTGGCCACCGCGATTTCCGAGACGGAAAGCGGGCTTTGCTTCAGCAGCCGATGGGCATGCTGCAGCCTGATCCTGCGGTACTGATCAAGGAAGGTGGTGCGGAGATGGATCGAAAAGAGCCGGTCGAGATGGCGGGTGGTGACGCCGGCAATGCGCGCCATAGCGGCGCGCTCCAGCGGCATCTCGATCGTCTCCTCCATCCGTTCGAGAACGTTAAGCAGACCGGGATGATGGACGCCGTAACGCTGCGCCAGCGAGGCGCGCTGGGGTGCCGCGGGCTCATTGACCTCGGTATGAAGATACCAGTCACTGACCCGGCGGGCGAAATCCGGCCCCATGCGCTCGGCGATCAGCACATGCATCATGTCGAGCGGTGCGATGCCGCCGCCGCAGGTAATCCTGTTGCCGTCGATCATGAAGCGCGCCTGGCGCGGCGTGAGATCCGGGAAGGCTTCGAGAAGGGCGGCCGCATGCTCCCAGTGGATGGTGAAGTCGCGGCCGCCGAGCAGTCCGGCGGCGGCCATCAGATAGGGGCCGCCCGAGATGCCGCCGATCCTCACACCTTCGCGCGACAACTGCCTCAAACAGGAAAGCACGCCGGGATACCGCCAGTCCCGGGGCAAACCGCCGGCGCAGACGAAGGCCGTTCCGAGGCCCGCGCCCCTGGCGGGCAGAGATTCAGCGGGCACGCTGACGCCCGAGGAGGAGAGTGCCGCTGCGCCATCCGGCGAAAAGATCTGCAGCCGATAGATCTCGCGTCCGGCCAGAAGATTTGCCGCCCTGAGCGGTTCGGTCGCCGAGGCATAGGACATCAGCGCAAATCCCGGGATGAGGATAAAGCCGATCGTCTGCACATTTCTGGCATCAAGCGAGGACATGTCTCCTTCTTAGCCAATCATGTCCTTTCTGTGCAAGTCCGCCCTCCTCTTTCTGGCATCATGCAGATGTTCTTTCCGGGTGACCCATGCGCTATTCCGCTCTTTCGATTTTCCTGAACGGCCTTCGCGGCAACAAAGGCTGGGCGCCGGCCTGGCGCGATCCGGCGCCGAAGCCGCATTACGACGTCATCATCGTTGGCGGCGGCGGCCATGGCCTTGCCACCGCCTATTATCTTGCCAAGGAATTCGGCGTCACCAACGTCGCCGTCCTCGAAAAGGGCTATCTCGGCTCCGGCAACATCGGCAGGAACACGACGATCATCCGCTCGAATTACCTGCTGCCGGGCAATAATCCCTTCTACGAGCTGTCGATGAAGCTCTGGGAGGGGTTGGAGCAGGACTTCAACTTCAACGCCATGGTCTCGCAGCGCGGCGTTCTCAACCTCTTCCATTCCGACGCGCAGCGTGACGCCTATACGCGCCGCGGCAACGCCATGCGGCTGCACGGTGTCGACGCCGAGCTTCTCGATCGCCAGGCGGTGCGCAAGAAACTGCCGTTCCTCGATTTCGACAATGCCCGTTTCCCTATCATGGGCGGCCTGTTCCAGCCGCGCGGCGGCACGGTGCGCCATGATGCGGTCGCCTGGGGTTATGCGCGCGGCGCCGATCAACGCGGTGTCGACATCATCACCCAGTGCGAGGTGACCGGCATCCGCCGCGAAAACGGCCAGATTACCGGCGTCGAGACCAGCAAGGGTTTCATCGGCTGCGGCAAGCTGGCGCTTGCTGCCGCCGGCAACTCCACCGTCGTCGCCGATATGGCTGGCCTTCGCCTGCCGATCGAAAGCCATGTGCTGCAGGCCTTCGTTTCGGAGGGGCTGAAGCCGTTCATCGACACGGTCGTCACCTTCGGCGCCGGGCATTTCTACGCGTCCCAGTCGGACAAGGGCGGCCTCGTCTTCGGCGGCGACATCGACGGCTACAATTCCTATGCCCAGCGCGGCAATCTCGCCTCGGTCGAGCATGTCGCCGAAGCCGGGCTGGCGCTGATTCCGTCGCTGTCGCGCGTGCGATATCTGCGCTCCTGGGGTGGCGTCATGGATATGAGCATGGACGGCTCGCCGATCATCGACCGCACCCATGTCGACAATCTCTATCTCAACACCGGCTGGTGTTACGGCGGCTTCAAGGCTACACCCGCCTCCGGCTTCTGCTACGCCCATCTGATCGCCCGCAACGCGCCGCATCAGACCGCCCGCGCCTTCCGGCTCGATCGTTTCGCGCGCGGCTACCCGATCGACGAAAAGGGCGTCGGCGCCCAGCCCAATCTGCACTGAGGACATTTAAGATGGCAAGCCTGATTTCCTGTCCTCATTGCGGCGCCCGACCGAAGGAGGAATTCTCGATCCGCGGCGATGCCGGCCTTGTCAGGCCGGCGCCGGATGCCGGTGCGGAGGCCTGGTTCGATTATGTCTATCTGCGCGACAATCCGCGCGGCCGGCACAGCGAATATTGGCACCATTCCTCCGGATGCCGCCGCTGGCTGATCGTCGAACGCGATACCGTCACCCATGCGGTCCATGGCGTCAGGGATGCTGCCCTTTCCAAGCTCGGCGGAGAACCGGCATGACGAGCTTCCGTCTTTCCTCCGGCGGCCGCATCGACCGCGCTACTTCGCTCGGCTTCACCTTCGACGGCAAGCCTCTTGAGGGCCATCCGGGCGACACACTCGCCTCGGCGCTGCTTGCCAATGGTGTCCAGCTCGTCGGCCGCAGCTTCAAATATCACCGTCCGCGCGGCATCCTGACAGCGGGGGCTGCCGAACCGAACGCGCTGGTGACGACGGGTAGCGGCGGGCGCACCGAACCGAATACGCGCGCGACGATGATCGAGCTTTACCAGGGGCTGACCGCAAAGAGCCAGAACCGCTGGCCCTCGCTCGGCTTCGATGTCGGCGCGGTCAACGGACTGCTGTCGCCCTTCCTCAGCGCCGGCTTCTACTACAAGACTTTCATGTGGCCGGCGGCCTTCTGGGAAAAGCTCTATGAGCCGGTGATCCGCAAGGCGGCAGGCCTCGGCAGGGCATCCTATGAGGCCGATCCCGATTCCTACGAAAAATGTTGGGCGCATTGCGATCTGCTGGTGGTTGGCGCAGGCCCCGCCGGTCTTGCCGCAGCGCTGACCGCCGGGCGCGCCGGTGCGCGCGTCATCCTCGCCGACGAGGGATCCGAACTCGGCGGCAGCCTGCTTTCCGACAGCGGCACCATCGACGGCGAGCCAGCGGACGCGCTTCTCGGCGAGCTGCTTGCCGAACTGGCGAGCCTGGAGAATGTGCGCCGCCTGCCGCGGATGACGGTGTTCGGCTGGTACGACGACAATGTCTTCGGCGCCGTCGAACGGGTGCAGAAGCATGTGGCGATGCCCGATCCCGATCGTCCTGTCGAAAGATTGTGGCGCATCGTCGCCCGCCAGGCGATCCTCGCGACCGGCGCCGAGGAGCGTCCGCTTGTCTTCGGCGGCAATGATATTCCCGGTGTGATGATGGCAGGCGCGATGCGCAGCTATCTCAATCGACAAGCGGTCGCGCCCGGCAGAAGCACGGTGATCTTCACCACCAACGATGCAGGATATCGCACCGCTGCGGATCTTGAAGCCGCCGGCCTCGCCGTTGCGGCGATCGTCGACAGCCGCAGGGATGTGGCCGCGAGCTGGCAGGGCCGCGCCGAAGTGCTGGAGGGCGCCAGGGTCATCGATGCGTTTGGCGGCAAGAGCCTGCGCGGCGTCACCATCAAGACCGCAGACGGCACCCGCCGGATCGAAGCGGATGCGCTTGCTATGTCGGGCGGCTGGAGCCCGATCATTCATCTTGCCTGTCATCGCGGCGCGAAGCCGCAATGGTCGCACGAGGCCTCGGCGTTTCTGGCACCTGTCCAGCAGGAAGGTCTGACCGTTGCCGGCTCGGCCGCCGGCATGGCGCAAACCGCGACCTGCCTCGGGGATGGCGCCGCAAAGGCCGCTGCCGCGTTGAAGGCGATCGGTTTCGCAGCGGCGGAGCCGGCCTTTGCTGCCGCTTCCGAGACGGCCGCACAGGCAAAGCCGCTCTGGTCGGTCAAGGGCTCGAAGGGCAAGGCCTTCGTCGATTATCAGAACGACGTGCATCTCAAGGACCTCGGCCTCGCCGTCCGCGAAGGCTACGGCCATGTCGAGCTCGCCAAGCGGTACACCACATCAGGCATGGCGACCGACCAGGGCAAGCTTTCCAATATCAACGCCATCGGCATCCTTGCCGAGGCGCGCGGCGTGTCGCCGGCCGAAGTGGGAACGACGACCTTTCGGCCCTTCTATACGCCGGTTTCCTTCGGCGCCTTGGCCGGGACATCGCGCGGCAAACATTTCCAGCCGGCGCGCAAATCGCCGCTGCATGGCTGGGCCGAGAAGAACGGCGCGGTCTTCGTCGAAACCGGCCTCTGGTACCGGTCCTCCTGGTTCCCGCGCGCCGGTGAGACGACGTGGCGCAAAAGCGTCGACCGCGAGGTGCTGAACATCCGGAAGAATGCCGGCCTCTGCGACGTCTCGACCCTCGGCAAGATCGAAATCTTTGGCAAGGATGCCGCGACCTTCCTCGATCGCATCTATTGCAACGGCTTCGCCAAGCTCGCCGTCGGCAAGGCGCGTTACGGCATCATGCTGCGTGAGGACGGCTTCATCTACGATGACGGCACCACCAGCCGGTTCAGTGACCACCATTTCTTCATGACGACGACGACGGCGCTCGCCGCCGGCGTGCTGACCCATCTCGAATTCTGCGCCCAGACGCTCTGGCCGGAACTCGACGTCTGCTTCGCCTCCTCGACCGATCAATGGGCGCAGATGGCCGTCGCCGGGCCGAAGTCGCGTATCATTCTCCAGGAGATCGTCGACGAGGATCTGTCGGATGCAGCCTTCCCCTTCATGAGCGCCCGCAAGGTCTCCCTGTTCGGCGGCCAACTTGAAGGCCGGCTCTTCCGGATCTCCTTCTCCGGCGAACTTGCCTACGAGCTGGCAGTACCCGCCGGCTACGGCGAAGGCGTTGCCGATGCGGTCATGGCCGCGGGCGAGAAACATGGCATCTGCGCCTACGGCGCCGAAGCGCTCGGCGTCATGCGGATCGAAAAGGGTCATGTCACTCATGCCGAAATCAACGGCACGGTGACGCCCGGCGATCTCGGCTTCGGCCGCATGGTTTCCTCAACCAAGCCGGATTTCATCGGCAAGGCAATGCTTGCCCGCGAAGGGCTGCAGGATCCCGAGCGGCCCCGCCTCGTCGGCGTCAAGCCGCTTAATCCGGCGACCGGCTTCCGCACCGGCTCGCATATCCTTGCCGAGGGTGCTGCAGCGACGCTCGAAAACGACCAGGGCTACGTCACCTCAAGCGCGTTTTCGCCGGGGCTCGGCCATACGATCGGCCTGGCGCTCGTCAGGCGCGGGCCGGAGCGCATCGGTGAAAAGGTGACGGTCTGGAACGGCCTGCGCAACGAATTTACCGATGCGGTGCTCTGCCATCCCGTCTTCATCGATCCCGAAAACGAGAAGCTCCATGCGTCATCTTCCGCAACATAAACCGGTTCTAGCCGGCATGGCATATAATGGCATCTCAGGGGCCGGCCTCCGGCTGGAAGCCTTGCCGGAGGGCCATCTCCTGCATGTGCTCGGCGCGATCGAGCCCACCGCGCTCGCCACGGAATTGGTGAAAGCAGGCTTTGCGAAAAGTTCGATCCGCCAGGCAGGCTTCCGGCAATGGTTCGTCGCCGGCGACGAACCGCTCGTGCCCGCCAGCCTCGATGCTCTCGTTGCAGCGCTTGCGGGAAAGGCCTCCGTCATGGATCAGAGCCACGGGCGCGTGCGTATCGGCGTTTCCGGCCGTTCTTCGCGGGCGCTTCTCTCAAGGGGGACCGCCGTCGATCTCGATCCTTCCGTCTTTCCGGAAGGCCATTCGGCCATGACAATGGTCGGTCATCTCTCGGTGCAGATCGTCCGCACCGGCGATGACAGCTTCGAACTCACGGTCCTGCGCAGTTTTGCCGAAAGCCTCTGGGACGATCTCGTGCATATGGCGGCGAGCGCCGAAAAGGATAGCGTTTAGAGGTCGTCGGTACTCGCAACATCAAGAACGATGTTAACGGGACGGGATGACCGCGCTCCCTCGTCAAAATAGCCAATGAGCGCTCTATCCTATCCGGGTTTCTTGATGTCCTCGAATCTGAGACTGAAGCGCGCGAGATATTTACTCAGGCGATCGGCGTCGTTGCTGCTCTTTTTCTCCAATCGCGAGATCGCGAACAAGGCTCTGCCCGCCGCGCTTGCCGTGGCATGTTGACGGCAGGTATGAAGAACAGTGGCAAGCTGTGCTGCGTCAAAGCGATCGAGGCTAGCAGCAGTCTCTGCACCCAGCACTTCTTCAATAATCAGATCTACCCTGCCGTCGTCACTCGAGCTGCGCCAAAACGCATTCAGCCGCCGGACTTCATCGTCAACGACGTCACTCGTGATGCGCCCATGCGGCGAGAGGGTCGCCATGCGGGTAACCGAAGCCGACAGGTCGCGAAAGTTGGCACTCCAGACGGCTTGCGGGCCAGTTGCGAAGGTAAGATAGCGTTCGCGTGCTTCCTTGTTGAAAGTAACATTTTCGCCCTCGCGTTCCAGATAGCGCCTGAGCTCGAAGTCGAGATTGGGCTCTATGTCCTCCTTGCGCTCGCGCAGGGCCGGCAGCTGGAAAGTCCAGAGGTTCAGGCGGGCATAGAGATCTTCGCGGAACCTGCCTTTGCGGACATCCTCGCCAAGATCGCGATTGGTGCCGGCGAGCAGTTGAAAGTCTGCGGACGCCTCCCGATCAGCCCCCACGGGCAGGAACTTCTTTTCCTCGATCGCGCGCAGGCACATGGCCTGTTCGTCAAGGCCGAGTTCGCCAATCTCGTCGAGAAACAGCACGCCTTTGTCGGCGGACTTGAGCAAGCCGGCACGCTCCCCGGCAGCGCCGGTAAACGCTCCTTTCACATGGCCGAATAGGGTGGACATGGCCTGGTCGCCGCGTAGGGTCGCGCAGTTGACCTCGATGAACGGACCAGTGACCTTGCGCTGGCTCTTCTTCAACTCGTAGATCCTGCGGGCGAGTTGCGACTTGCCAGCGCCGGTTGGCCCGGTCAGGAGAACAGGCGCGGTCGATCGGATCACCACCCTCTCGATCTCGTCGATCATTCTGTTGAAGGCGGCGCTGCGGGTCGAAATCCCCGATTTCAGGAAAGAGGCGGCGTCTGCGCGCTCGGAGGCGAAGCGCTTGGCGATCTCGTCATAGCGGGAAAGGTCGAGGTCGATGATCCGATGCGTGCCGGCAAAATCCTGCTCCGCTTCCCGGTCGCGCGGTGGCGAGAGCTGCAACAACTGGCCGGGAATGATGCGGGCTTCGGCCAGCAAAAACCAGCAGATCTGTGCGACATGAGTGCCGGTCGTGATGTTGACGAGATAATCTTCCGTGTCAGGGTCGAAGTTGTAGTTGCGGGCAAAGTCCCTGAGGTTCGTGTAGACCTCCGAAAAATCCCAGGGATCTCGAAAGTTGATGATGTTGCTCCGCACCCCCGTTGCAGGCGCCACGGTTTCGATGTCGGCAACGATACGATGACAGAGAGCTTGCGAGTGGTTGTCGTGGATCAGTTCCAGCCGGTCGATAAACAGGCCCGGTTGCTGGCAGAGCGCCACATTGGGCCGCCAGCGGCTCCAGCGATTTTCCCATTTACCTGCATCCAAGGTGGTTCCCAATATGCTGATGGCCACTCGGCGCTTCATGTCTTATCCAAAATTATAAAACGGTATAATTCGCGATAATATAATCGGGCTACGATTTTCGCAATTCATGATTGAGTCCGACGTGGCAGAAAAATTTTTCCTTTTAAAAACAGGTGGATGCACGAAAATTATTGCGTATCTCTCGCTCCTTTCTCCAAACTGGCACGCGTCTTGAAGTGTATCTGGCACGATAAGAAAGCCCTGGCGAATGCCGCCGGTGACTACAGGGACCGCATGGCGCCATGATTATGGAATGCGCGCGGCGGGATAGATCTCCGGCAACGCTCGTCGCCCAGGTGGTGTGAAGAGAAGTAACTGAACAAGAAGGACTGCAGACGCAGAAAAGACAATGATAACGATAATGAGCGGACAGGATTTGATCGATGCCGGCATGAGCCAGGGGAAATGGTTTCGCCCGGCTCTCGATGCGGCCAATGCGGTTTTGAGCAGGGGTGGCTCGGTGACAGATGCGCTGGAGGCGGCAAGGAGCTTCCAGCCAGGTCCGACGCTTGCCTTGAGGGCTGACAACGATGTCGAGATCTATTCCAATATCCGCGCCGAGAACGCCTTCGAACAGGACAATGTAGAGAAGGTCAATGCGACGATGCGGGCGCTGGTGCGTACGCCAGTTGTCCGTTCCGCGGCGATCATGCCGGACGCTTGCCCGGCGGGTCCGATCGGAACGATCCCGGTCGGCGGCGTAGTCGCGTCCGAAGCAATCCATCCCGGCATGCATTCGGCCGATATCTGCTGTTCCATGGCGATCTCGATCTTTCCCGGCACAGATCCGAAGTCGCTTCTGGATGCCGTGCATGCCGTGACGCATTTCGGTCCCGGCGGCCGGCCGCGCGGCGCGCAGATCAGACCTTCCGAGGCGACGCTTTCGGCCTTCGAGCAGAATCCTTATCTGCGCGACGGTGCGCTGAGCGCTGGCATCGAGCATTTCGCCACGCAGGGCGACGGCAATCATTTCGCCTATGTCGGGACGATGAAGTCGACCGGTGAAACCGCGCTTGTGACCCACCATGGATCGCGGGCACCGGGCGCTCGGCTGTACGACAAGGGCATGAAGGTCGCCAACCGGTTTCGGGAGCGCATTTCGCCCGAGACGCATAGGGAAAATGCCTGGATTCCGGCGGATACCGAGGAAGGTGACTGCTACTGGTCGGCGCTGCAGACGATCCGCCAGTGGACGAAGGAAAACCACTATGTCCTTCACGACATGGCGGCGGAAAGACTCTCGGCCAAGGTCGCGGACCGCTTCTGGAACGAGCATAACTTCGTCTTCCGGAAGTCGGACGGGCTGTTCTACCACGGAAAGGGTGCCACCCCTGCCTTCGACAACTGGGCGCATGACGCGACCGATCTGACCATCATTCCGCTCAATATGGCGGAACCGATCCTGATCGTTCGTGGCTCGAACGCTGCCCATGGCCTCGGCTTCTCGCCGCATGGCGCTGGCCGCAACTTTTCGCGCAGCGCGCATATGAGGCAGCTGTCTGCGGAGTATGGGGCGGATTCGCGAGGTCTGAGCCCGAACAACATCGCGGCTATTCTGGAGAAGGAAACAAGCGGTCTCGACGCGCGGTTCTTCTCTGGTTTCGCCGATGTGTCGGAACTGCCGAGTGCCTACAAGAGCGCTGCGAACGTCCGGGCGCAGATCGAGCACTACGGTCTCGCCGAAGTGGTCGACGAGGTAGTCCCCTTCGGGAGCATCATGGCCGGCGACTGGCAGAAGAACGCGCCCTGGCGCAAAAAGCGCCAGTAAACACCGGGGAAGGCAACTAGGCTTGCCTTCCCTCGAATGCACCATGCCTATAAAGGTGCGGTAAGTTTAAAGCTCGGGGCCTTGACTGCAATGGGGTCTTAGCCGATCACAATATATCGCTCGATGATAGGAACGCGGCAGTGCGGGTTTCGTGCGATGCTTCGAGAGTCGGGCAGACAGGCCCAGGTAGCTTTCGCCAATAGGTTTCAAGCTGTATGCAGCGCGGCGGCGCCGACCCATTCGGGGCGCTCGGCGCCTTGCAGTTCTTCCACCGCATCGGCGGCAAAGCTCGGCACGACACCGGTCCACAGCAGTGCGCCATCGGGATTGGAATGGCCGTCGCCCTCGAGCTTGTAGATGCTTTCGACGATATACTGGCCGTCATTGTTCAGGCCCTTGATCTCGGAGATCTCGATCACCCGGCGCCGGCCGGTGCGCTTGAAGCGGGCGATCTGCACGACGACGTCGACCGCCGAGGCGATCTGGGCGCGCAGCGGCCGCAGCGGCATGTCGATATCAGACATCAGCGCCAGCGTCTCCAGCCGGTGCAGGGAGTCATAAGGCGTGTTCGCATGCACCGTCGAAAGGCTGCCGCTGTGGCCTGACGTCATTGCCTGGATCATATCGAGAGCCTCGCCGCCGCGGCACTCGCCGACGATGACCCGGTCGGGCCGCATGCGCAACGACGAACGGAACAGGTCGCGGATGCTGGCGCCGCCGCGGCCGAAGCGGTCGGGCTTCGTCACTTCGAGATAGACCACGTGTTCCTTGCGGATCTGCAGTTCGGACGTGTCCTCGATGACGATGATGCGCTCGTGGTCGGCAAAGGCTTCCGACAGTGCGTTCAGCATCGTCGTCTTGCCGGTGCCGGTGCCGCCGGAGATGATGACGTTTTTCTGCAGCCCGACGGCCGCCTGCAGCAGCGTCAGCGACTGGTCGGTCAGGCTGCCCTGGGTGACGAGATCGCGGATGCTGCGATGTTCCTTCAAAAAGCGGCGAATGGAAATGCAAAGCCCGGTGCGGGAGGCGGGCGGCTGGATCATCTGCACGCGCGAACCATCCGGCAAACGCGCCTCGACGCTCGGCTCCTCCGGCGTCAACCGCTTGCCGGAGAACTGCGCGATGCTGCGCGCGGCCGATTCCAGATCTTCGCGGCTGGCGAAGCGCGTATCGGCCCGTTCGAGCTTGCCTCGTCTTTCGACGAAGATGTCGGATGTGCCGTTGATCAGGATTTCGGACACGCTCGGATCGTCGAGGAGAAAACGGATCGGCCCGAGCAGCTTGTCCAGCGCCCGGGTCAGGACCTGGAAGGTCGCCTGTTCGGCGGCGTCGTCGGAAACGGCCTTCATCAGAGCGGCATCCCGACCAGGACCGTGCTCATGCCGAACAGCGTCGCCATCATCTGAACCGCGGTCGGAAAGAACATCATTAATGGAATGAGGACCAATGCAAGTATCAAGATGCTGCTCATCGTTTCCATCGTTTTCTCTCCGGATCGACTGGCGGGCGATACCCGCCATTTGAGGAAAGCTTAATCCAGATCCCCAAATAACGCCATGGTTGGGCTCGGCGAAGACGGCCATTATGCGCGCAGCGCGCCGTTTCTTCTATCGCTTTGAAAGAATTGACCAATTATGGAGCAGTAGACGAAGCTCCAAAATGCCGTCCAAAACTTCGTATCTTCAGGTAAAACTGCAGCTTGTTCAATCAGTTAGTTGAAAGAATCCGACGTCAACTGCGGTTTTGCAGCCGATGCCTCCAAGACAATTGGAACCCTTCGTTTCGTTTGCTTGACGGAGGGCTGGCCTTGGGCGCACTCTTGGGTCTTAATGGTGTTGTTCAACAAACGTTGGCCGCCGGGGAAGATAAGCTGAAGCAGAAAATATCATTGGATCGAGCAACATGCTCGTTCGGATCGATGGCGTATGCTTGGTCCATCTTCACCACGGCTTCGAACCGAAACAAACCTGGGAATGAGGAGTAATCACATGTTTGGTAAACTCAAGACTCTCGCAATTGCACTTCACAAGGACGAACGCGGCGACATGGCCCAGATCGTCCTGGCCGTCGCCCTGATCGTCATTCCGCTGATGCTGATCCTGCTCGCATTCGGCAAACAGATCGGCGAATGGTTCAACGAAAAGAACACGGCGCTCTCGGATGCCGAGAGAATTCCCGAGCCCGGTCAATAAGCGGATCGGGATCATGGATACGACCTATGATCTGACCCTGATGCCTGCGGCGGCGGCTCTTGCCGTCGCCTGCACCATGACCGCGGCGGTGCTCGACCATCGCCACGGTCATATTCCGAACGCCGTCACCTACCCCTGCCTGCTTGGCGGGTTCATGTTGGCGGCAATCAGCGGCGGTCTCGCAGGAATAGGGCTTGCCTTCGCAGGCCTCCTTGCAGCCGGCCTGATCTTCATCATCGCCTTCGCAGCCGGAAGCTGCGGCGGCGGCGACGTCAAGCTGATGGCGGCGCTCGGCGCCATTCTCGGCCTCTGGCCCGCCATCGACGTCACCCTTGCATCGCTGATGGCCGGCGGCGTGATCGCCGTTTTCTCCATGGCGCGGCGTGTTCAGTGGAGCGTGCTGGCCCGAACGGTCGGACTGTTTGCGCTTCTCCTGCCTGCCGGTTTCCGCGATGCCGCGTCGGTGCTGAAGCCGCGCGAGACACATCATACCGTCCGCTTCGGCGTTGCCGCTGCTCTCGGACTTCTCTGGTGCCTTTTCATGCCCGATTTCACCCCTCTTTCACTCGTGAGGTAACGGCAATGCGCGCGGAACTCGAACGCCCCATCTTCGACGGTGCCTTCTGGAGTTCGATCCTGCACTCGCGGACCTTCTGGGTCCCTCAGGATCACGGCGCGCTCCTCGGTACCTTTGCGATCGCCATGATGCTGCTTGCCTCGATGCTGCTGCTGCCGCGGCTTTCCGCCCACCGGCGCCGGATATCGGAGCTGCACGGCGATACCTCCGGCAGCACGACGATGATGGATTTCGTGCTTGTGACACCGGTCTTCGTCTTCTTCATGTTCGTGGTCTTCCAGTTCACGATCCTGGCCAAGAACCACCTCTTCACCCACTATGCCGCCTATGCGGCGGCGCGCAGCGCCCGTGTCTATTTCTGTCCGGCCCTGCCGATCACCATCCGGAGCTTGATCGACGCCAGGACCTGCGACGACGATGCTGCCGCCGGCAAGGCAGATCTTGCCGCCCGCCTGGCGCTGATCCCGGCAGCACCCTACGACCAGCTGAAATGCGTCGGCGCCTGCCAGCCGCCGGAAGATGCGCTGAAAAGCCTTGCCGATGCTTCGGGTCTTTCGAAGAACTGGCGCGCGATGCGCAACCAAGCCCGCTACATGTTCGACCCGCAGAACGTCACCGTGACCGTCGACCGCGCGCCGATGGCGATCTATGCCGCCATCAACCGTTCGCCGCATGTGCCGGTCACCGCCAAGGTGGAAGCGCGCTTCCTGCTGCTCGAATATGCAGGCTGGGTCTTTGCCCGCGGCCAGAGGAAGGACGGCCGCTACTACACGATTTCGACGGCGGAGGTGAACCTGCTATGACCCCGACCCTTATCAAGCGCCTGCACCGCGACGAACGCGGCTTCCTGTCGCCGATCATTCTCTACATGACGATTGCGCTCGCCCTGATGATCGTCTGGATCCTGAATACCGGACAGATGATCTACGACAAGCAGCGCACGCAAGACACGGCGGATGCCGCAGCACTCGTCCACGCCGATTGGGAAGCCCGCTATCTCAACATCATGGCGATGAACAACGTCGCCTCCTCGCAGGCAACCGTCGTCATGGCGACGTCAGTCGCCTTCCAGCTGACGACGGCGGAGCTTGCCCTGCGCTCTACCGCCATTCTGGCAAAACTCGCCCAGTATTCTTTCACCGAAGGCTTCGGGCCGGCATCCCTTTTGCCGCCGATGCCGCCGATGCCCTATTGCCCGGGCTGGCAGAAGGTCCCGATCGTCGGCGGCATCATCTACGGTGCTTGCCTGGCGTTCCAGGGGGTCCGGGCGATAGGAGCCACCAAAGCGCTTGCATATGTGGGCATCGCTCAACACAAATATGATCCATGGGATCTCATCAATAAGTCCAGCGACATCATTGATGCCATGAATGATCTCAACGACTACCTCGTCGAGAGTTTTCCGCAGCGGGTCGGCAACGAAGCCCTGCATCTGGTGCGCCTGAACAAGTCGGATCATGTCGTCTTCCACCCGCCGTGCGAATCCTGCAACGACGCCGGAGAGGGCGCCGGCGGCAACCTCCCGGTCGATCGCGACGGCATCAATCCCGCTGCGGCCTATGCTGAAATGTGCCTGGCGATGAGCAAGGGCACGCAAGGGCAGGACCCGCTCCTCATGCGCGGCGAGTTTGCCAAGCGTGGCTTCCCCAACGGCAAGGGCCCGTTGACCGCAGGCGGCGTCGACGGCAGCCATATCCGCGACTGGGTCAACCACGAGAGCGGCATCGACGATGCTTTAGTGGACTTCTACATCTTTTATGAAGCCTTCGGCCCGGCCTATCTGAGCAAGGTCCCGTTCAAGGCAATCATCGAGCAATTTGGCGATCTCAGCTGGTGGCAGGAATTGCTGCTCGATGGCAGCTTCTATATCGCCGAGGAACTCTTCGGCATCGAGTTCGGCATCGTGAACCCCTTCCAGCTGCCGATCGACGTACCGCCGCGCTATTCCGACAAGCAGACAAAAGACGAGAACGATTTCACCCGCAAGTTCGACATGATCTGGAATCAGGTCTGCGGCCCAGCCGGTGGCGCGATTTCCGTGGCGGGTGCTCCCCTGCCTGTCATCTCCTTCCCGAAGCCTTACTGGCTGAAAGGACGCATACCGTTTAACTTCACGCCCTTCGGCGGCGAGCAGCTCGACGACTACCAGACGCTGGCGATTGTTTCCCGCGCCACGCGCGCCAGGCTGCAGATCCGCATCTTCAAGGACAAGACACCGTCCGCCTACGCCTTGGCGCAGAGCTGGGTCCACAATTACACGGCCTTCGACCTCTACACGCAGGACTGGCTGGCATCACTTGCCCCCGCGACACTCGCCGACGATACCGGCGCGGTTTCCAACACCATCAAGCAGAGCCCGGCGGCCGATAGTTTCACCGGCCTGACCCGCGTCTTCGACCGAGGAGGAGCCAATGCCTGGGCTGCCGTCAACACACACTGAGCGAATGAGCGGTCCTCCCGGCCGCGGGCTGCTGATGCGGCTGCACCGCGACAGGCGCGGCCTCGCCTCGATTGAATTCGTGCTCGCCGCGCCGGTCATCCTGCTGATCGTGATTTTCGTCATCCACGCGAACAAGATTTCCACCAAGAAGGTCGGAACCATGGTGGCGATGCGCAACGCCGCCTTCGCCGAGGCGAATGGGCTGGACTGCACGTCGGATTTCTCGAACGCCTTCCCGATCCCGGCTTTGCCGGCACTGCCCGGACGCGACGCCATGAGCTGCTCGCGCACGCCATCGCATGAAGGCGGCGGCGACCCTCAGCGCAGCTTTGTCTGGGACGACGTGCAGAATACCCTCGAGAGCGATGGCCGCCAGTTCGGCGATATGGTCGGCGACCTCGCCAATGAAAAGCCGCAGCTCGTCACAGCGACGGCCGACCGGGTCTACAAGTTCAGGGATTCCGACGATCTCGATACGATCAGGAGCATCCGTTGGAAGGACGCGTTCACGGTCGACGATTCCACGCTGTTTGCCTCGCACAACAACGATACCACGCGCCGCGGCTACGATCCGACGCTGCGCCGGGAGATTCGCGGCGTGGCTAGCGATTCCGGCGATCTGTTCGACGGCGTCTTTCCCGGAGCGAAATAAGATGAGACAGGGTTCACGCATCTCCTTTCGTCTCGTCGGCCATCTCGCTGGTTTGGTGCTCGTCTTCGGGCTCGCCGCCGCCATGGCAACACCTGTTCGCGCCGAGATCTACAAGGATTTGAGGGTGACGCTGAATTCGATGCTGGCCAGTATCGTCGGCGCGCCGGAACGCGCGCCGCGCGATCTCGTCATCAACGGCCAACCGCTTGAATTCACGCCCTATCAGAGCGATCGCAGCATTTCCGATATCACCGACGAGTGGCTGCGGGTACTGGCCGTCAATACAAGGCCTGCCCTGCCGAAAAGCAACGACAAGGAAGAACTGACCGCCGTCATTGCCGCCAACATGCTGATCGTCCCGAAGACGAGCCGCATCCGCGACGATCTCGCCGTGGTGGTGCGGTTCTTCGACGGCGACGGCGAGGCTGCCCTCGATTATCTCAGACGGCAGGACCCTGCAAATTCTTCGGCGAGAGCGCCCATACCGGGCGTCACGATCATGATCCGCAGGCCGGCCGATGCGCCGATGACCGAGGTGCTGATGAGCCGCTTCGACGATGTTGCCTCAACGCTGCCTGCCTTTGCAGCACCTGCCGATGTCGGCAAGCTGCCGATGTCGCTGCGTCCGCCGGCCGGTGTCGAGGTGCTGAGCGATATCGGCGATCGCGACAAGGGCCACACGTCACGCACAGTCGTGTCGAAAGGCACGCTGTCGGCCGTGCGCTGGTCCGATCAGCGCGCCGATCTGCTTTCGCGCGACGGCTTCACCATCGAGACTCCGCCGGCACAGCGCGGCGGGGTCACTGCCCTTTATGGCCGGCGCGGCAGCGT
This sequence comes from Rhizobium sp. PEPV16, assembly GCF_008919455.1. NCBI lineage: Bacteria > Pseudomonadati > Pseudomonadota > Alphaproteobacteria > Hyphomicrobiales > Rhizobiaceae > Rhizobium > Rhizobium sp. PEPV16. Next base: position 12,264 of record NZ_VSZV01000347.1, on the reverse strand, counting down.
CGAGGCCAATGTTCTTTACACTCGCAGCAAAACCGACGGCCGAACCGTCGAGGTCATCCAAATCAGGCAACCCTTTGTAGGGGGAATAACACCATGAACTGGAAGCTCATCGCGGCCGTCATCGTCGGGCTCATCACCGGCGTTCTGCTCTACTTCTGGACCGAGAGCGTCAAGAACGAGCAGACGGCCTATGCCTTCATGCGGCTCCAGGCCGACAGGAAGGTCACGCGAGGACAGGCGATCACGCCCGACATGCTTGCCGAGCCGGTGATGCTGCCGGAAAGCTTCGGACCGCTCGCCAAGCTCGCGGTGCCTGCCGCCAGCGCCTATCAGGAATGGCTGAAGGACAGGACGGCGGCGAGCGATATTCCGGCCGGCTCCGTGCTGCTCTTCCAGTATTTCGACGATACCGATGGCGGACGCCTGACGACGATGATCGCGCCCGGCAAGCGGGCGCTGACCCTTCCGGTCAACGCGGCCGCGGCCGTTGGCCATTTCGTCGAGCCGGGCAGCTATGTCGATATCCTCGGCACGGTCGACGAACCGGTCGAGCCCGTGGCGCCGGCCGCAGCGACCCAGCCGGGAGCGCCCGGCCAGCCCGCTGCCGTGCCAGGCCAGCCTGCCGTCCCTGGTCAGGCGCCGGCCACAGCAGGACAGCCGCAGGCTCCAGCCCAGCCGCAGTCGCCCGTCGAGCAGATGCTGAAGAACTATCTCACCCAGTATCCGGGCGCCGACGAGAACGATGTCAACGCCTACCGCAAACAGGCGCAGGATTATAAACTCGGCATCAGCTCGCGCACCCGCGTCGTCACCCGCACCTTCCTGCAGAATGTCAAGGTTTTAGCCGTCGGCGCGGCGACGACGGCGGAGGGCGCGGTCACCAAGGCCAACAGCACCTACAACAATGTGACCGTCGAAGTGACGCCGTCGGAAGCTGAAATGCTGATTTTTGCCATGGGCCAGTCGAACGGCAGCCTGAACCTCGTGCTGCGCAATCCGGCCGACAATACCGTCGAGGACCTGCCGAGCATCAACTGGACGCGCATGTGACCGCCGCGGGGGAATGAGCCATGCTGTTGAAGATTTCCTATGAGGACGGCAGTGGTCGGGAGGTCATCCCGCTCTCGGCGAACGAAACCTATTTCGTCGGCGAAAGCAGCACGCTGACGCTGCCCGCCGGTGCGGGCGTCGTGCGGCTGCGCGGGAGCCACGTCTCTTCGCCGCAATTCGTGCTGCGAAAGTCCGGCCAAGGCTGGTCGGTGCAGCATCACGGCCGCAACCCGACGCGCGTCGACGATCAGCCGCTTCGGGCCGGCACGCCGGTCGCGGTCTCGGCCGGCATGTCGATCTGGGTGCCGAACGTCACGATCGAGCTCGTCGAGCCGGCCGCGGCCGCCGAAGTGGTCACACAATTTCCCGATCAGGAACGTGTGCTCGCCCTGCAGATGGAAATCCACGAGCGCCTGCTGAAGGACACGCAATATGACCGGCTGGTGAAATCCGCCGATTTCGGCCGCGAGGAGACGCGCGGCCGCATCCGCGAACGCCTCGACATGTTCATCAAGGAGGCGCTCGACGCAGCACAGCAGGATCTCGTCATCCTCGTCATCAAGAACGCCGTCTATCGCTGGCTGGCCAAACGCATTGCCCGTACGGGGCGTCGTGACGGCTCGTCGAATGCCGCAAGCCTGTCGCGCGAAGAGCAGGACAATCGCCGCCTCTTCGACGTCGGCAAGGCTCTGATTTCGGCGCTGCAGCTCAAGCTCAACTTCGAATCCACCCGCTCGGACTTCGCCCAGCTCGATACCCGGTTCAGCGCCGCCTTCCAATCCCGGCAGGCTCTTTTCAACGCCGGCGATCGCTATGAGATCGCCCATATGCATCTGCGCTCCAGCATCGAGGAGCTGATGTATCGCTGGGGGACGATCTCCGAGCTGATGGATCTAGACGTCATCTCGGAAATCATGGTCACGCGCTACGACGAGATCTACGTCGAAAAATTCGGCCTGCTTGAGCGCTATCCCTTCGCCTTCGCCAATGAACGGCAGCTGATGAAGGTGATCGAGCGCATCGCCGTCGATTCCAACCGCTCGATCAACGAGAGCGAGGCGATGGCCGACTTCCGCATGCCGGATGGGTCGCGTGTCAACGCCGTCATTCCGCCGCTGGCCGTCAAGGGCGCTTGCCTCACCATCCGCAAGTTCGGCGGCAAGTCGCGGCTCGATATCAGCAAGCTGGTCACCGCCGGCGCACTCAGCGAGCCGATGCGCGCCTTCCTCGAGGCGGCCGTCCGCTCGCGCAAGAACATCGTTGTCTCAGGCGGGACGGGCTCCGGCAAGACGACGCTCCTGAACAGCCTGTCGCAATTCATTCCGGTCGGTGAGCGCGTCGTTGCCGTCGAGGACACGTCGGAACTGCAGCTCGACGGCATTCATGTCGTCTACCTGCAATCGCGGCCGAAGACGGCGGAATCCGAGACCAGCGTCACCATCCGCGACCTCGTGCGCAACGCGCTGCGCATGCGTCCCGACCGCATCATCGTCGGCGAGTGCCGCGGCGCCGAAGCGATCGACATGCTGCAGGCGATGAACACCGGCCATGCCGGCTCGATGACGACGGCGCATGCCAACACGCCGCAGGACATGATGACCCGCCTGGAGGTGATGGTGCTGCAGGGGCAGAGCTCGCTGCCCGTCATGGCGATCCGCCAGCAGATCGTTGCCGCCGTCGAACTCGTCGTGCAGCTGAATCGCCTGGCGAATGGACGGCGCGCCGTCACCGAAATATCGGAGGTAATCGGCATCGATCCGGATACCGGCCTGATCATCGTCGAGCCGATCTTCAATCTCGTCGGCCGCGCCGGCGGGCAGGCCGTGCATGCCTTCACCGGCTACCTGCCGAGCTTCGTCGCCGAACTCGTCGAGTTCAACGACGACGGCGAAATCGAAAAACTGGACATGTTCGTCTGAGGGCAAAGCGATGAATATCAGCATTCTGCAGATTTTTACGGTCGCCCTCGGCGCTATAACGGCGGGGCTGCTCGTCTGGGGCGCGCCGGTGCGCTGGCCGGCACCGCTGCTGCGCGCCACCGAGCGTGACATCGCGCTCGCCAGCGAGGCAGCACAGGTCTTCGGGCGCGATGCCGTTCCGCCCTATACGATGATCCTCGCCTACGGCATCACGGCGATCGTCGTCTTCACCGTGATTTCGCTGATCTTCGGGCCGATATTCGGCTTCGTCATCGCAATCCCGGTCGCGATCTTCCTGCCCAAGGGCGTGATCCGTTATTATCTGCAGCGCCGCTGGCTGCAGATCGAATCGCAGCTTCCCTATGCCGTCGACCAGATCGTCTCGGCGGTGCGCACCGGCAAGCCGCTTGCCATCGCAGTCAATGCGGTGGCCGATACCGGCCAGATGCCGGCCTCGCGCGAGTTCGAGCGCATTGCCCGCGAACAGAAGCTCGGCATCGGCCTGGTCGAGGCGCTCGACCGCCACGGCCGCAACGTGCCGAGCCTGCATTTCAAGATGGTCGATGCGGCACTCGGTCTCTTTGCTCGCCAGGGCGGCGACATTTCCGAGCCGCTGACGGAAATGTCGAAATCCTTCAAGGAAATCTGGAAGCTCGATCAGAAGATCACGACCTCGTCGTCGCAGGCGCGCATGAACTTTCGCGTCGTCAATGGCGGCGCGCTGTTCATGATGCTGATGATCTTCTTCGGCCAGCCGGAACTGATCGACAAGGTGTTCGGCAACGCCATCGGCATCGTCATCGCGATCGTCGGCGCCATCCTCTACGCGACCGGTTTCTTCTGGATGCGCTCGATGATGAAGGTGTCGGTATGATCTCTCAGATACCCCTCGCCCCGATCGCCATCGCCTTTGCCGGCGTTACCGCTGCGCTATTCGTCTGGTGGATCGGCGATATGCTCGGCAGCATTCAGGTGGTGCGCCGGTCCGCAGGCGGCGATGGTCCGCCGCCGAATATCGTCGACAGCATCGGCATGCGCACGCCGGTCGAATTCGTGCTGACGCATTTCGAGCCGCTGCTGGCGGACTACGGCGCGCAGCTCGAGCAGAAGCTGATCTATGGCGGCCGGCCTTTCGGCGGTGTCACGGGGCGGGAATATATCGCGCTTCTCGTGGTTCTCAGTCTCTTCGGGTTCGTCCTGCTCGGCCTGCTGTTCGGCATCGCCAGCGGCAGCGTCATCGGCGGGCTCGTGGCCGGACTGATCCTCGGTCTGATCCCCGCGATCTATTTCTGGGTTGTCGCCGACGACAAGGCGCAGGACCGCAAGGAACGAATCTCGCGCGAATTTCCCTACTTTCTCGATCTCGTCGTCATGACGCAGCAGGCGCAGGCGACGCTGCCGGAAAGCCTGAGGCTTTATGCCGAAGCCGCACCCGGCACCGTCATGAGCGAGGAGATCGAACAGACGCTGAAGGACGTGGCGCTCGGCACCGGCATGATCGAGGCGTTGCAGCGCCTGGAGCGCCGCATGACCGCCGAGGAGGTCATCCGCGTCATCCGCGCCGTGATCCAGGGGGAAGTCGAGGGCAGCAACCGCGTCGAGCTGTTGCGCGAACATGCGCGCGACCTGCGCTTCCGCCGCTGGGAAAAGGCCGACCGGGCCAGTGAAAAGCTGAAGGCCAAGATCGTCATGCCGGCGATGATGATCGTCGTGTCGATCCTGCTTCTGGTGCTGGCGCCTGCAATTGTCGAGATGATGTCGAGTGGGATGTTCTGATCATGGTCTTTTCCTTCTTTCGCGGAAACAAGCCTAGCCTTCTGCAGACCGGTCCCGGTGGCCAGAGCCGCAGCCATGTGCTCGACCGGCCGGAAATGTCGATTGGCCGGGCTGCTAGTGCCGATATCGTCGTCGACGATCCGTTCCTGGCGCCGATCCATGCGCGCATCGAGCGGCAGAGCGACGGCGGCTTCATCATTCGCCGCATGGGGCTGAACCCGATCATGCTGCGCGGCGAAGCGCTGTTGCAGACGGCCTCGCTGAAAGCCGGCGACAGCTTTCGTCTCGGCAAGGACGTCGAATTCCAATTCGTCGTCAAAGCTGCTGCCAAGGAGGCGCCGAAGAAGGAGGCATCCAAGACAAGTGACGACAAGCCGAAAAAGTCGCTGCTGAAGCAGCCGGCCTTCCTGGCCGGCATGGGTGTCGCCTATCTCGCCATCGTCGGCATCATCGGCTACGTGATCCTGTCGGACAGCGGCAGCGCGGAGGGTGGGCCGACGGCCGAACGCATCAATGCGGAGGCCGCCCGCATTCCGACATGCATCAAGAATGCCCGGCGCATGCGCCAGGTTTCGGAAGCAAGCTTCAACGGCGCCGTCGGCGGCCGCGTCGGCAGGGACGGCGACGCAACCTATGCCGCTCTTTCGCTGGCAGCCGAACCGTCTGACGACGCCGCGCTGGTCAAGGCCGCCGAGCCGATCGTCGAGGCCTACAAACGCACGGCGCTCGCAGCCCTTGCCTCGGAAAACCGCGGCAACAATACGCTGGCGCAGACCCTCTACCAGCAGACCTACGATCTCGTTCCCGACGTCAACTGCTCGGCCGCGCGCTTCGCGCTGCAGCGGCGGGCCGCGGTGAAGCCGGTCGCGCGCCGCTGATCCTGGATGCTTCGCACGCTGTAAAGGCACAGATCAGAAAAATTCCACACTCTGACCATCAGCTTCGCTGCCCACGGGAGGAAAAAAAACGGAATGGACGACTGGAAAGGCAAGAAAGTCAGGATCATGGTTTACAAGAAAGTGTCGGAGCCGAGGCCGGGCTCGGCGGACTTATCCACGATCTACGCGAAATGGTGATCTAGGATAAGGCAAGTCCGAAGGAGGCGGCCGATGTCGAAGTATTCGAGGTTCAACGAAAACGTTCTGGGTGAAGACGTTTTGGACGAAATCCTGAATTGGGACGAATGACGGCCGTGGTCCGACAGTAGCCATGCGCTTCGTCCGCTTTGCGCCACTTTCGGACCTTTTCTGGTGATGACGCGAGGGCGCGTCTCGACCAAAGCAGCCTTGCAGTCGATCCTCAATATCGACGCTTACCTTGAACTCGGCGATTCGACGGCTATGGACTCTTCTTTTGCAAAGGCGCAATTTTGAAATAGGAGACGCAAGCTAGAAAACCGTCCGGCGCTGCATGTTTGAATGCGCAGCTGACGCTTGACCTCGCTCCGAAAATTTCCGGGTGAGGTAAGACATTGTGCGCATATCCGTGCCCCGCTGCGGCCGATGGCGCGCTGCAGTTCGTTCCGGATGCATCTGGAGGGAAAACCATGCCTGTTCTTCAACGCAGAGAATTCATCGTTCAGGGAAGCGCGGTTCTCGCCGGAATCGCGGGTCTTTATTCGTCGCTGGCCCACGCTTTTCCGACGCGGCCGGGCGAGAAAGTCATTCCATGGCTCGATCAGCCGACGGAAAGTCCCGATCCGGTAGGGATTCAAACCCAGCTTGTCTGGGAGGATTTGGATGCCTTCATAACTCCGAATGACAGGTTTTTCAGCATCTCGCATTTCGATCGACCGACGATTGACGACAAGTCCTGGTCCCTCGACATCGGAGGGCTGGTCAATAAGCCCTTGAAACTGACGCTCGCCGACATCAAGGCGCGGCCGCGGCAGGAGGTAGTTTTCACCGTGGAATGCTCCGGCAACCACGGCTTCCCCTTCTTCACCGGCGGTATCGGCAATGCCCGCTGGGCAGGCACGCCGCTTGCCCCGATCCTCCAGGAAGCCGGGGTCCTTGAAAAGGGCATTGAGGTCGTCTTCTTCGGTACCGACAAAGGCGAGGTCACAATTCGCGACATCAAGATGCAACAGAACTTCGCTCGCAGCATGTCGCTCGCCGACGCGATGAACCCCGACAATCTGCTCTGCTACGAAATGAACGGCGCAACCCTGCCGGTGGCCAACGGTTTCCCGCTGCGGCTTATATCTCCGGGCTGGTACGGGATCGCCAACGTCAAGTGGCTGAAGGGCATCGAGGTTCGCGACACCCGCTTCATGAGCCTGCTGATGGGCCGCGACTATGTCACCATCCGGGAGGAAGAGCACAACGGCGAGACCGTGTGGGCCGAAACCTCGGTCGGCCGGGCCTTGCTGAAATCCGCGCCCGCGAAGGTCACGCGCAAGGACTCCGGTCACCGGATCGTCGGCGCAGCCTGGGGTGCACCGATCGACCGGGTCGAAGTGAAAATCGATCAAGGGCCTTGGATGCCGGCAGTCATCGATCACAGCGAGGAGGCCGAATACGCCTGGAAGATTTGGTCACTGGATTGGCCAGATCCCTCGCCTGGAGAACACACGGTTACCTCGCGCGCGATCAGTACCGCAGGGCAAATCCAACCGGCAATGGACGATCCGCTGATCGCCAAGAAGCACACATACTGGGAAAGCAATGGCCAGGTGACGCGCCGCATCCGCATCGTTTGAGAAACGTTGCTGCCTCGCACGTCGGCTGCTGAGTGAACGGAACGTTCCACCGAGAACCCCTTACTTGGGACTGCGACATTTCAGGAGAAAGCCGCCGGCGGTCATCCGCTGGCGGCCCTTCCGCTAGTCTGCCCCGTCTTTTTTTGCCCGCTCGATGAATTTCCCGGCGACCGCTTTGCCAAGTGCGGCACCGGCCCGGTTGTCCATTTCATAGTGGATGCCGGCCCAGATGCGGGAATCGCCCGCTTCCTTGCCGACCGTTCGGATGAACTCCGCCTGGTCGGGGAACAGATAGGCAAGCACCTCGCATCGGGCAGTCGACAACGTGGAGTGGTTCGACGGATAACTGGGATGGGCCGGCACTGCGAACAGGGGAGTGATGCTCGGGTCAAGCATGTTAGGCCGCAGGTACCAATAAGCGTATTTCCCGTCGTTGCTTGCAATGTAGGCGTCGTAGTAGACCGTTGCGAGCATCGCGTAAGCCCGCGCGGCGCGCGGCGGGTTCGAATCCGTCTTGTCCTCGAACATCCACTTGCTGGCATAGTCATACCAGTCGGTGAACAGGCCGGATGGGCTTTGCCAGTAGAACGCCTTGTAGCTGTTGGGGAATTTTCGCTCAAACTGCCGGACTGCATCCGTCTCGGCCTTCACGGCCGCAGACTTGCAGTCGGGCGGAGTCGGTGGCCTGAATTCATCGGCTGCCTCGAGCAGGATCGGCTTCCAGTTTGGCATGGTTGCATTGGCGGGTTTGGCTCCGACCCACATGCACGGCCCGGTCGGCACGGTGCCGGTCCAGACGGCATCGGAGCCGTCGGCCTTTGCCCGCGCAATCACTTGCTCTGCCACGCGTTGCCCCAATTCCAGGCCAGCGGATGAATCGCTTGGGAACTGGACACCGGCAAGGACACGCGACTGCGCGGCTTCTTCGGCCATCGCCTGGAACGACAACGCCTCGTCCGGAAAGAAATAGGCAAGGACGGTCGCGGCGGCTCCAGCGGCTGCCGCGTGTTCGGATGGATAAGCGGGACTCTGAGGCGTAGGCAGCGCAGTCGGCAGTGTCGTATCCACCTGGCTCGGGCGCGGGCGATTGTAGAAGTATTTCGACTCCCAAGCCGCGACGGTGGCGTCGTAGACCGCCATCGTCAAATAGGTGTAGACGCGATGCGCATTGGGGATCGTCTGGTTTGCGAGAAGACGGTTGTTGACCAAGTCGATCCATCGATAGCCGGGCGAGCCAGCGTCCCAGAATGTGATCTTGGCGGCGACCTGCGCATCGTTCTTTGCGACAAGTTCGCGGACCTGCTCCAACTCGGTTTCGGAAGTATCCGGAGGGGGCGCCACTCGGAAGTCTTTGCCCGACGTGATTACCCACGTCTTCCACGTTCCAGCGTTTGGCTCTATCTGATCCGATTGGGCGAAAGCGAAGTTCCCTGACAAAAGGATCAGCGCGCAGGCCCTGCTAAAGCCGCTAAGCATGTTCGACCCCCAGTTGATCCCAGCCCAAAGACGGAAGGTTTCTGCTTTGACGGCCGTTCTATTTTCTATTTTAGCCCGCTCTAATTATACCGCGAAGCGCTGCTAAGTGAAAGGATCAAAAATGAGAGCAGGTTGCGGTATGAAAGGTCAGGTCCGAAGGCCGCTGTCTTCCTGACTTGCACCCCGCAGGGTCGCTGTGACGACGCTCAGCAGTCAAGCCATCGGCGGCCCCTCCCCGCGTACCGATGGAATCGGTTGCTGCGGGTCAAAAGCGGACCTTCGAGCCGCTGATGAACGAATGTCAGCTTTCAGCGCCTGCTCCCGAAAGCAGTCCGCCGGCCAACGGCCCCAAATCTGTCGTTCCTTCACGCCGAGCGCAACGACTGCTCCTGGCGCAAACGTGGCGGCGAAAGGCGAGTAGCTCTTCGAAATTCGGACTATCTTTGCGCGCTTGATGGCAGGTCCGGCCGTCGCTCTCCAACTCCCTGCCGGACGAGCGACAGAGCAGCGATGCCCGCCTCATCGGCCGCGCGCAGAAGCGCTTCCCGGAATTGTTCCGGGGCAATCTTCCCGCTCAATGCGTCGACGCAGGCTTTGACGGCAGCCACATATTCCTCGCCGTCATCGCAAGGCCAGTCGTTGATCAGGAGACGCGCCGCGTCGCCCAGCGTCCATACGATCTTGCGAGATGCCGGGCCTCGCAAAGCAAAGCCAACCGGCGTGAATGCTGATGATGTGTTCCAGCACATTGTCCTCGACCCCTCAAGGCACGGATACTGCAGTCCCCAGTTCAATATACGCGCGTATTTTGTAATTTGGAATTGAAATTTGTCGAATAATACGGCTTGAACGCGAGCTGTCGAATGAAGCAGAACGGCGCACGCGCGCTCCTATTCTATCCCCAGTTTCGCCGCGCTCACCGCAATTCGGCGGTGACGCGAAAGATGCCGCCGGCCGACGCATCCGAGCAGACCACGAAGGTCGAGCCTTCCTGCGCCATGAAGGCGACATTGCCGCCGGCTTCGCAGGGGGTGGCGCTCCATTGCAGGATGATATCACCGTTATCGGGCAGTTTTTCCGGCGTGATCTTTGCCGCACTTGCCATCCATTCCGTCGCTGACGGGAGGTGGACGGGCGCGTTCAGCTGCTTCGACAGCCAGGCCGTATAGTTCTGCGCCACGGCAAGCGGCACGTCGTCGGCCGGCTGCTCAGGATTGTCGGCATAGGCCTGTGCGGCGGCGGGATCGGAATTGGCGGTGTAATATTCCGCCATCTCCGCCCTGGTGACCGCCTTCGTCTGCATGCAGAAGGACTTGTCGATCTTCACGGCGCCATTGGCAACGCCGAGCATGCCGCCGAGTTCCTGCATCGACGAGGTCATCAGCCGGACATTGTCAAGTGAATAGCTTCCGGCCGGCACGGTCTCGAAGGCAAGCGTCTGCGAAACGGGGCAGAAGCCTCGCGCCGACAGCGCCTCGAGATCGGCAAGGATCGGCTGGTAGGCAACGATGGCGAGCTTATAAGCCTCCGCAGTGTAGCGGCCGTCGGCCTCGCCGATCTTCGGGGCGAGTGCGGCAAGCGTCGGATCGGCAGCACCTGCGCGGGTTGCAATGGAGGCGCTGAGATCGGTGACTTTCTGCTTCAGCGCCGTCGCCTCATCCTTTGCCGCCATGACATCGGCGATGACGGCATCGAACAGTTTAGCGGCGTCGCCATAGCCTGTGGTCGCGGCCGGCACCTGCCATTGCTCGGCCTTGGCCTTGGCATCCGTCATCAGCCCGCTCGCCTTGGCGACATCGGGGCTATCGCCGGCGCCGATGCGATTGACGGTTTCGCGCTTTGCCGCCGCGTCCTTTTCGGCGGCCGTCAACGCGGTGAGCGCCTTGGCGAGATCGTCAAACGTCGTTTTCGACTCGTCGTAGGCGCCGACCGCAGCGTGCATCTGCTTTGCGGTGGCGGCATCGGCAGCAGTCTTCATCTTGGCGTCGGCCTCGGCAAAACCTGGCGCCTTGTCGCCGCCGGCGGCTGAAGCGGCAGCCTTCGCCTTCTCGGCACTTTCTTTGGAGATACCGATCAGCGCATTGCCGAGATTGATGGCTGCCGTCTGGAAGCCCGGAAGGGCCTTTTCGTAATCTTCGTCCTTGAGCAGGGCATCGGCCGATGTCAGCGCCGCGGCGCCGGTGTCATAGGAGAGTTTCGCTTGGTCACTGGCCGGGCGCTCCGGCGCCTTGGCGGCAATCGCCTTCTGCTTGCGGCTTTCGGCCTCCTTCTTCCAGGTGCCGACATCGGCGACGAGTTTTGGATCTGGGGCCAGCAGCTTCGGGATGGTGACGACGCCGACGCCGATGCAGATCAGGAGCAGCGCACCGATCATGGACAGCTTCGCAAGCGTCCATTTTTTCGGCTTCGGCGCGTCCTGCTGCTGTTGCATGCTGCCGCGCGGATCCCACGACATAGGCTGGATGCCCGTCGTGACGCGTGCGAATTCGCCCAACGCATCGGCGCCCGTTCGCGGTCGCGCGCTCGGATCGCGGCTCAGCATCCTTTCCACTAGGCTTGCAAGACCCTCGGGAAAGCCCGGGATCAGCACGTCGAGGCGGGGAAAGATATTGGAAGGATCGAGATGGATGTTCTTCCAGCTCTGCTCCCGCTGGTGTTCGTCTTCCCAGACCATGACGCTGTCGAAGACGCTGGCATAGGTCTGCCGCGGCAGGAACAGCTTGTAGGCGATCATGCCCATGGCGTAGATGTCGAGCGCCGCGGAGGCGGAAAAAGTACCGCTGGCATAGATTTCCGGCGCGCCGAATTCCGGCACATAGGGCGGGATGATGTGTTCGCCGATCTTCGAGATCAGGTGCAGGTTACCGATCCGCACCGACAGGCCGGAATAATCCTCGGAGACGTAGATGCACTGGTCCGTCAGCGCATTGTGGGCGTAACCGGCGCCATGCAGCGTCGCCAGGCCCTCGAGGATGTGGCGGCCGATCTCGACGGCGCGCTCGTAAGCCACCATTTCCGTTTCGTCGAGATATTGGTGCAGCGTTTTCGACGGCCGCTTCTCGACGATGTAGAAATTGTCGTCTTCCGGCGACGGCGGAATGAGGTCCTCGATTTCGACGAAGCGCCGGGCCGTCAGCGATTTGGCCTCGTTGATGGAGGTCCAGACCCGCTCGAAACGAGCCTTGTCCAGTTTCAGCGCCATATCGGGCGCGACGATGAAGACCGCATGGTCCATCCGCTTGTCCTGGGCCGGATAGACGATGAACTCGTTCTCATAGACCGGCTCGCCGATCGTGTAGCGGGCGATCAGATCACTTCTCATGCACTTGTCCCCCTGCATTC
>NZ_VSZV01000156.1:0-7768 GCF_008919455.1 Rhizobium sp. PEPV16 | reverse complement strand
GCCCGTGAAGAAAGCCCATCCAGAGGCCGGTGATCCGCATGGCGATGCCGCAGCGGTTGAGGCAGGCATCGGCAATGGGGCAACCGACGATTCCGACCTGGCCGAGCGGGAGAGCCGCTGGAATTATGCGCTCGTCGGCTCGGGCCTCGGCGTATGGGATCACAATTACCGTCTCGACCGGAAATATTACTCGCCGACGTGGAAAACCATCCGCGGCATGGCCCCCGACGAGGAAGCCGACGGCGATTACGAGGCCTGGCTGCAGCTCGTTCATCCCGACGATCGCGATTTCGTCGTCCATGCAATCGACCGGCAGAACGCCGGCGATCCAAATTACCAGGTCTTCGAATATCGCGAGCGCCACAAGGACGGCCGTTGGGTCTGGATCGAGTGTCGCGGCGCCTGCGTGGAATGGGACGAGAACGGCGTGCCGACGCGCATCATCGGCACGGATACGGATATCACCGCCCGCAAGGAAGCCGAGGAGACGCTGTCGCGTTTGTCGCGCCGGCTCGATCTGGCGCTGGAGGTTTCCCGCATCGGCGTCTTCGAGGCCGATATCGAGCATGATAGCGTCGAATGGGACGACCGCCTCATCGCCATCTACGGGCTGCAGGGCGCCTCACGTAAGATCGGCGGCGACGTCTGGGCGAAAAGCCTGCATCCCGACGACCGCGAACGCGTGCTTGGCTTGTCCGACCGTAGCGTCGAAAGCGGAAGTGATTTCCAGCAGGAATACCGCATCATCCGCGGCGACGGCGCCGAACGCGTCATCCGCGCCCGCTCCGCCTTCTTCGTCGACGGCAACGGCCACCGCAAACTGATCGGCGCCAACTGGGACGTCACCGAGGAAGTCGCGCTCCGCAACGAGCTGCAGCGCGCCAAGGATCTGGCCGAGGCGCGCAACCGCGAGCTCGAAGCCGCCAAGGAGAGCATCGAGCACCTGGCGCTGCACGATTACCTAACCGGCCTGCCGAACCGCCGCTATCTCGACAAGATGCTGGACGAGCGTGCGGCCGAATGCCGGGCCAAGGGCATGGCGATGGCGATCCTGCATATCGATCTCGACCGCTTCAAGCAGATCAACGACACGCTCGGCCACCGAGCCGGCGACGCCATGCTGCAGCATGCCGCAAGCGTGCTGAGAACGTCCGTTCGCGCCGTCGATTTCGTCGCCCGCATCGGCGGCGACGAATTCGTCATCCTCTGCATTGTCGATCCCGCATCGAAGAAGATCGCCGGCCTTGCCGAGCGTGTCATCCGCGAATTGCGCAAACCCGTCAGATATGAGGGGCACGATTGCCGTTTCGGCGCCAGCATCGGCATCGCCGTCGACAGCGGAGCGAAGCTCGACGCCAAGCAGATGCTGCTCGACGCCGATATCGCCCTCTATCGTGCCAAGGGCCTGGGCCGCAACCGCTTCGAATTCTTCTCGGCCTCTGCCCGCCGCGATATCATCTCCGCCAAGCACCTTGCCGACGAGATCCTGATCGGCCTCGAACGCAATGAATTCGTGCCCTTCTATCAGCTGCAGTTTGATGCCCGCACGCTCGATGTCGCAGGCGTCGAAACACTTGCCCGCTGGCAGCATCCGGTGCACGGGCTGCTGACGCCCGACCGCTTCCTCGACATCGCCGAGGATCTCGACGTCGTCTCGACCATCGACGCCCTCATCCTGGAGCGCGCCATTGCCGACCGGAAGGTGTGGCTGAAGGACGGGCTGCCGATCCCGAAGATATCGGTCAACGTCTCCGCCAGACGGCTCGCAGATCCAGATCTGGGCAAGAAGCTCCGCGCCTTGAAGATCGAGCCCGGCACCTTCTCCTTCGAGCTGCTGGAATCGATCTCGCTCGACGATTGCGACGAGGCGGTGGCCGCCAACCTGAAAAAGCTGCGTAAGCTCGGCATCGATATCCAGATCGACGATTTCGGCACCGGCCATGCCTCGATCGTCAGCCTGCTGCGCCTGAGCCCGAAGACGCTGAAGATCGACCGCGAGCTGATCCGCATGCTGCCGCAATCGGCCGAGCAGCGCAAACTGGTCGGCTCGATCATCGATATCGGCCGCTCGCTGAATATCCTCGTCATCGCCGAGGGCGTCGAGACGGCGGAGCACATCCGCATTCTCGAAGAACTCGACTGTGACACGCTGCAGGGCTACGCGCTTGCCCGGCCGATGCCGGCCATGCAGATCCCCTCCTTCATCCGCGCTGGAAGCTGGCGGCACGGGCAAATCGCCGCTCGCGCCTTGCAGGCGCAGCTTCGCCGCGCGCTGCCAAGCAGAGCCGCCAAATAAAAACCTGCATAAGCGGCCCGCCATTTCGCCTTCATTCCACCGTAGAGGAAAAGGCGCTAAACTCCTCTTGCGAATTCATTCGATTCTCTTGGCGGTATTCCGTAAAATTGGAAACCAGGGCCGCGAAATCTGGAAACCAGGGAAGGAGCGACAGGCGGATTGTGAAACCCTCTCTTTTCCTTTAAGGGGACGCCACGAGATCGATCCACTCGCGCTATCCCAAGAGCGCCAACAACAGAGAATGACCACGATGAACCGTCGCCGCCGTATCTACGAGGGCAAGGCAAAGATTCTGTATGAAGGCCCGGAACCGGGCACTTTGATCCAGTTCTTCAAGGACGATGCCACTGCCTTCAACAAAAAGAAACACGAAGTCATCGATGGCAAGGGCGTCCTCAACAACCGCATTTCCGAATATATCTTCAGCCATCTGAACAAGATCGGCATCCCCACTCATTTCATCCGCCGGCTCAACATGCGCGAGCAGTTGATCAAGGAAGTAGAGATGATCCCGCTGGAGATCGTCGTGCGCAATGTCGCGGCCGGTTCTCTCGCCAAGCGCCTCGGCATCGACGAAGGCGTCGTGCTTCCGCGCTCGATCATCGAATTCTATTACAAGTCCGACGCGCTCGATGATCCGATGGTCTCCGAAGAGCACATCACCGCCTTCGGCTGGGCAAACCCCGCCGAACTCGATGACATCATGGCGCTTGCCATCCGCGTCAACGACTTCATGACCGGCCTCTTCCTCGGCGTCGGCATCCAACTCGTCGATTTCAAGATCGAATGCGGCCGCCTCTTCGAAGGCGATATGATGCGCATCATCCTCGCCGACGAAATCTCGCCGGACAGCTGCCGGCTCTGGGATATCGAAACCCACGAGAAGATGGACAAGGACCGCTTCCGCCGCGATCTCGGCGGGTTGCTCGAAGCCTATTCCGAAGTCGCGCGCCGTCTCGGCATCATCAATGAAAACGAGCCTGTGCGCGGCACCGGCCCGGTTCTCGTCAAGTAAGGCAGGAAAGACAAAGTGATCAAGGCTCGTGTCACCGTCACGCTGAAAAACGGCGTTCTCGATCCGCAGGGCAAGGCAATCGAGGGTGCGCTTGGCGCCCTCGGCTTCTCGGGCGTCGGCCATGTAAGACAGGGCAAGGTCTTCGACCTGGAGCTTGATGGCGCCGACAAGGGCCAGGCTGAGGCCGACCTCAAGGCCATGTGCGAAAGACTGCTCGCCAACACGGTGATCGAGAACTACGCAATCGCGATCGACTGATGATCACAGACCCGTCGCCTGGCGGACTTTGAGGATTTGGCGTCATGATGAAAGCAAAGCTGGAGACGGAAGTCTCGAAATATATGAGCTATGTTTTGCGTCATGCGCCTGATGCTGCGGGCTTGACGCTTGATAGCGAGGGTTGGGTGTCGTTCGATGAGCTCGAAAAAGCGTTGGCGTCGAAATACGACGTTTCCCGCGCCGAGATCATCGAGATTGTCGAAAACAGTCCAAAAAAGCGCTTCGCCCTCGCCGATAACAGAATTCGCGCAAACCAAGGTCATAGCGTCGACATCGATCTCGCATTGAACCAGGTCGAACCGCCCGCCGCTCTTTTTCACGGCACGTCTCTGGCGAACTGGCCGTCGATCGAGCGCGAAGGTTTGAAGAAGATGCAGCGGCACCACGTTCATCTGTCGGCGGATGTCGAAACGGCGAAAATTGTCGCAGCGCGCCGCAAGGGTGAACATATCATCCTGCGTGTGGACGCGGCCCGCATGTTTTCCGAGGGTCATTCTTTCTTTGTCTCCGACAATGGAGTATGGCTCGCCGAAAGCGTTCCAGTTCAATATCTTTCGCGAAACGCAGGGACCCCATGAAATCAGCAGTCGTTCAACTTCCGGGCCTCAACCGCGACCGCGACATGATCGCCGCCTTGACCAAGATCTCCGGCCAGGCACCGGTAACGATCTGGCAGACGGAAACCGAGATCCCCGATGTCGACCTGATCGTCATCCCCGGCGGCTTTTCTTATGGCGATTATCTGCGTTGCGGCGCGATCGCCGCCCGCATGCCGGTCATGCAGGCGATCATCGACAAGGCTGCAAAGGGCGTGAAGGTGCTCGGCGTCTGCAACGGCTTCCAGATCCTCGTCGAGGCTGGCCTGCTGCCCGGCGCGCTGATGCGCAATTCCTCGCTGAAATTCGTCTGCCGCGAGATCAAGCTCGAAGTCGTTAATGCCGAGACGGATTTCACCCGCGCCTATGCGCAGGGGCAGGTCATCCGCTGCCCGGTCGCCCATCATGATGGCAATTATTTCGCCGACGATGCGACGCTGGCTGCGATCGAAGGCAATGGCCAGGTGGTCTTCCGTTATGCCGAGGGCACCAACCCGAACGGCTCTATCAACGATATCGCCGCCGTCATGAACGAA
This sequence comes from Rhizobium sp. PEPV16, assembly GCF_008919455.1. Classification (NCBI taxonomy): domain Bacteria; kingdom Pseudomonadati; phylum Pseudomonadota; class Alphaproteobacteria; order Hyphomicrobiales; family Rhizobiaceae; genus Rhizobium; species Rhizobium sp. PEPV16. The sequence goes on along the minus strand of NZ_VSZV01000156.1, from coordinate 3,046 downwards.
AAGGGCAACGTGCTCGGCATGATGCCGCATCCCGAGAACCTGATCGAGGCCGCCCATGGCGGTTCGGACGGCCGCGGCCTCTTCGCCTCGGCGCTCGACGTCATCGCCGCCTGAACCCGCACGTCGCCCAAGCGCGCGTAGCGGTCTTGGGCAACGGGATGCACACGAAAATCTTTCTGTTCGGATCTGGAGCAATCGATGCGCCCTCGCCTCTCCGTCGCACACGCCGCGCTGTTGACAGCTCTCGCAGCCATGGTCGCAGCTTGCCAGACGCCGGCGCCGACCGGCCCGAACCGCGCCGCACTGCCGACGATGGAACGCGTGGCCCTCGGCGCCAATGCCTGCTGGTTCAAATCGGGCGATCCGGCCTTTGCAGCCTACAAGCTCGCGCCGGAGCTCAATTCTTTCACCGGCCGTCCGCGCATCCTGCTCGTCCATAAGGGCAGCCCTGAAAGCCGGCCGCTGCTCGTCGTGCAGGCCGAGGGAAGTCCTTCGCGCCTGCAGGCCTTCGGTCCGATGATGCAGGAACCGGTCGCTGGCCGCATCACCACAGACGTCAATCGCTGGTCCGGCGGCAACAAGGCCTGCAGCTGATCGCGGTGATGACAGCGCCACGCGTCTTATCAGACGCGCGAAGGGCGCTGCAACGCCTTGAATGCTGGATATGTTCCTGAAATCGCTTCCGATTTAAGGAATGATGCGGCAGCCCGAAAGCATGATCAGTCCCAGAAAAACGACTTGCCGACTTCGCGCGCGGCATCGGACTGCGACACACCGATATCCTTGAGCTCGGTCGCCGTCAGGCCTCTCAGCGCGCGCCGGCCTTCCCGCTTTTGATGCCAGAGAAGAATGGCAGCCCAGATTCCACCCAAACGCGTCGTCACCTCGGCGGCCGCGTCGGGGAGGATGATTTGTCTCCTGTCATCGCAAGAGACAATCGGTACAATCGGCATTTTGATCTCAGGCAAGGCAGACATTCCAGGAATCCTCTCGGTTTGCCATTGGAATTGACTCATACACTTGACGGGTACAATGTGCCAATATATACAATTGTCACCATGACAAATTGGCTTCCCGATATTTCCCGCGGTTCCGGGCCGGTATATCTCCGGCTTGCCGACAGCATCGAATCCGCCATAGCAAGCGGCGCCCTGCCCGCCGGCAGCAAACTGCCGCCGCAACGCAACCTCGCCTACGATATCGGCGTGACGATCGGCACGATCGGCCGCGCCTATGCGCTGGTGCATGAGCGCGGCCTGGTCGCCGGCGAAGTGGGGCGCGGCACCTATGTGCTGAACCGCTCCGAAACGCCGCTCGGGGAACAGATCGATCCGCTGACCGTCTCGCTCGGCGGCACGCGCATCCAGGATGCGCCTGCCAACAAAATCCGCTTCGACACGACAGCCGCCCCCGATCTCGGCCAGGGCAAGATCATCGCAGGCATCCTCGCCGAGATCGGCGAGCAGCATCTTTCCGAAATCTCCTCCTATTCCCGAAGTTTCCCGCGCAACTGGTTCGAGGCCGGTCGCCGCTGGCTTGCCCGTAGCGGCTGGACCCCTGAGGTCGAAAACATCGTGCCGACGCTCGGCGCCCATGCGGCGGCAATCGCCGTCATCGCCGCCGTCTCGGCGCCGGGGGACAAGATCGTCTTCGAGGATCTCACCTATACCCAGGTCAGCCGCAGCGCCCGCCTTCTCGGCCGCCGCACGCTGACGGTCGATTCCGATAAACTGGGCGTAATTCCAGAGGATTTCGAGCGGCTCTGTCAGCAGCAGCATCCGAAGATCGCCTTCCTGATGCCGACCGTCCACAATCCGACGCTGGCGATCATGCCCTATGAGCGGCGCGCGGCAATCGCCGCAATCGCCAGGAAACACAGTGTCTGGCTGATCGAAGACGACCTCTACGGCGGCATGGCCGACGACGATACGCCGCTGCTCGCCTCGATTGCGCCCGATCGCACCTTCCTCGTCAACGGCCTGTCGAAATCGGTCGCCGCCGGCGTGCGCGGCGGCTGGGTCGCCTGCCCGCCGCATTTTGCCCAGCGCATCAAGGTGACGCACAGGATGATCACCGGCGGCCTGCCCTTCATCCTAGCGGAGACCTGTGCGCGCCTCGTCGAAAGCGGCATGGCGCACGAGATCCGCAAGGCAAGTGTCGAGGAACTCTCTCGGCGCGTCCGGCTCGCCCGCGAACAGTTGCAGGGCTTCGATTTCGAATCGCACCCGCACGCGCCCTTCCTCTGGCTGAAACTGCCGGAACCCTGGATGTCGGGCACCTTCAAGAATGCCGCCTTCCGCGACGGCGTGCTCGTCGACGACGAGGACGAGTTCAAGTCGGCGCGCGGAGAGAGACCCTATCATCGCGTTCGCATCGGTTTTTCCTCGCCGAAGACGGGGCAGGAACTGATCTCGGGCCTGATGATCCTGCGCCGGCTGCTGGAAAATGGCGGATCCGCCTATGATGGCGAAATATGACCTGTTGCAAATACACGTCATAATTCGGAAAAAACGCCGGAGCCTATTCCGAGCGCTTCACCGACTCAACCTCCATGTTACCTCTTTGTTGTTCCCGTCAGACGCGAATCAAAGGACAGCAAATGAGGGTCGACTTCGGAAAGATCGCGTTGCGTTTTTTGGGTATGGCATCGTTGGCAGCGGCAGCCGCTATCCCGGTTGCGGGCTCGGCAAGTGCAGGCGAGCAGATATTTGATGAATTGCGCTTCGGCGCTTCGGCCTCGGTACAATCGGGCCATTCCAGGGAAAACGGCGTCTTTCCCGAAATTACCGCTCTCTTCGATCCTTTCGGTTACGACACGGCGGTCGGCTGGCAGCAACAATTACTGCATCCCCGCGTCCATCTCGGCACCTCGATTGGCACGTCGGGCGAAGCCACCCAGTTCTTCACCGGTTTCACCTGGACGGTCGATTTCAACGACAAGCTCTTTGCCGAAGCCGGCTTCGGCGGCGTCATCCACACCGGCGACCTCGAGGGCAATGAGGACGGCCCGGAACTCGGCTGTCGCGTCCTCTTCCACGAATATCTG
>NZ_VSZV01000242.1:6557-16980 GCF_008919455.1 Rhizobium sp. PEPV16 | reverse complement strand
GACCGGCTTCGCCGGCCCCCTCATCCGCCCTACGGGCACCTTTGCCTGGGTTGAGCCGCCGGTCTCAACCTTCGGACCCCCGCTGGGGAGAAGAGGGAGTCGAGAGGTCACGGCATGTCCCTTCGCCCCGCAAGCGGGGTGCGAGGGACGGGTCGAGACCTGTGGCTCGACCCAAGCGACAAGTTCTAACCCGCCGCCTCAATCGCCCTGCGCATCTCCCTCACAACAGCGACATCCGTCTTGTTCGTGCTTTTCGCCTCGAAGCCAAAAGCGACCGCGCGCGGATCGGCGCTTTCGACCGGTGAACTGCAGGAGCCGTGGACCTCGCGGGCGCCGGTCGCCTTTAATATCTCGCCGACATTGGTGGGGCGGATGCCGCTGCCGGGCATGATGGCGATGCGGCCGGCGGCCTTTGCCGAAATGCGCTTCAGCGTGTCGAGGCCGTCTACCGCCTTCAGCGCGCAGCCTGATGTCAGGATACGTTCGCAGCCGAGCTCGACCGCCTGCTCCAGCGCCTGGTCGGCATCCGGCACCAGATCAAAAGCGCGATGCAGCGTCGAGCCGAGTCCCGCCGCATGCGCCTTCAAACGTTGGATCAGCGGCATGTCGAGCGTACCGTCCGGCCGGTTGGCGCCGATGACCACGCCGGCAAGGCCTGATGTGCGCACGGCATCGATATCGATCATCATCGCTTCCTCATCCGCCCCGTCGAAGATGAAGGGGCCGGCGTGAGGGCGGATCATCGCATAGACCGGAATGGGCGCCCGAGCGGCGATCCGCATCAGGCTCGGCAGCGGCGTCAGGCCACCGAGCTCCAGCGCCGAGCAGAGTTCGATGCGCCCGGCGCCACCCTCGATCGCGGCGGCAAGGCCTTCGGCGCTGTCGACGCACACTTCGAGCAAAATCGTCACGCTGCAGTCTCCCTGGCTCCGGCGTCCGTCGGCGTTATGGTGCGTACGACGGTTTCCGAGGTAATTCTCGCCGCCACCTCGATGATGACAGTGCAGGCATCGGCGGCGGCTTTGCGATGGTTGAAGGCGACGTGATAGGACATCGGTAGATGCTCGTCGAGATCGACGATACGCACCTTGTCAGCAATCGGCATGGCGCTGACGCGGCCGAGGAAGGAAACGTAGCCATGATTGGCGACGAGGTCGACGATGACAGGCAGCGAATCCGCCGCGGTGATATCCTGGCCACGCAGACGCCGGTCGGGCGCGCGTTCGTAGCTGAAGGCCATGGCCGCATGGCCGAGGCCGGTGCGCGGGCTCGGCATGCAGATCGGATGGCCGGCGACGAGATCGGCAACGCTGGTTCCGGTACTATCCGGCGGCGCGATCACCACCATCTCGGTCTGCAGCAGTTCGCGATGCCGGAAGCTTTCCAGCCCGAAGACCGAATCCAGGATCGCGACATCGATGCGGCCGCTCTTCAGCGCCTCACGCAGATCGTCGGCAGTCATCGAGACCAGCGAGATCGCATTGTTGTTGCGGCGCATATTCCATTCCGACACTAGCGAGCCCAGGCAGCGCGCTACCCAGCTTTCCGATCCGGTCGGAATGATCGAGCCGATGCGCAGCGACCGGGCGGTGCGCCGATAACGCTCGTCGGCCGACGATTTGAGATCGTTCCACGCCTGACTGATCGCCATGAAGATCTGGTAGGCGCGCCTGCCCTCCTCCGTCAGCACCGAGCCCTGCGCCTGGCGCTCGAACAGGCGATGGCCAAGAAATTTCTCAAGATTGGCAAGCTGAAGCGAAAGCTGCGGCTGACCGAGGCGAAGGCGGCGAGCGGCCCGGTTGATGCTGCCCTGGTCGGCAACTTCGAGAAACCGCTCCATCGTGACGATCTTGACGGGAATGCGGGATGCCCAGGCCTCGTCGCTCTCGGCGGCGGCGGCGCCGTCGTGACCGGCCCATTGGCCGAGCTCAGCGATCGCAGCCATGATCGGCTTCAGGCCTTCCAGCACCCTGCCGCTCGCAATCAGCGTCGCCAGCTCGCCGGAGGCGCGTTCCGTCAGCGTCATTGCCAGTTCGGTCTCGAGATTATGGATTGCCGTCGAGACGGTGGAGGGCGACAGCTGGAAGCGCCGCGCCGTCTCGCGAACCGAACCGGAGGTCAGGACATGGCTTGCGATGAACAGGGTACGAAGATGCAAACGGCCGCCTCCGGAAAGCGCTGGAAAAACCGGACGATATGATGTGTTCAGGAAAAAAGATATCCCTGCCTCCGGAGAGGCGGGCTATCGTTCGATCATAGAAAAATCCGGCCGGCGGGAATCCGCAACAGAGCCGGGGAATATCGTGGAAACACGCAAGGGGACAAAAACAAATCGCGCCGGCCTTGGAAAAGGGAATGCGTTTCCGCGCGCGGAGGTGCATTCGCCGCCATAATCGTGCCGCGACCGCAAATACTGGAGGGGGCTTGCATCGATTTTTCGGGCATGCACGCTATTTCCATCACGCACGCAATTCCGGCATGATGGCGGCTTGGCCGCCTTCGCCGGCGGATTTCCTATGCGCAGGCCTCCCGCCCGGGGCTTGGGCCACTGCATAATTCCTTAAATCGGTATCGATTTAAGATAAAATTATGCAGCAATTCAAAGTGCTACAACGTCCTTGCACGTCTGAAAGACGTGCGGCGCTGTAGGTCAACGGTTTTTGAAAAAGGGGACTTTCCATGCTGAAGAAACTCGCACTTGCCGTTTCGCTCTCCGCCTTTGCAGTGGGTGCGGCCCATGCCGCCGACGTCGTCGTCTCGTCGAAGATCGACACGGAAGGCACGCTGCTCGGCAACGTCATTGCGCTCGCTCTCGAAGCGAACGGCATCAAGACGCAGGACCGCATCGCGCTTGGCGCGACACCGGTCGTGCGCAAGGCGATCACCGCCGGCGAAATCGACATCTATCCCGAATATACCGGCAATGCCGGCTTCTTCTTCAACAAGGCCGATGACGCCGCCTGGAAGAACATCGACCAGGGCTATGAGCTGGCGAAGAAGCTCGATTACGACGCCAACAAGATCGTCTGGCTGACGCCGTCGCCTGCCAACAACACCTGGGCGCTTGCCGTGCGCAGCGACGTCGCCGGCCCGAACAACTTGAAGAGCCTCACGGACTTCGGCAAATGGGTTGCCGGCGGCGGTGCCGCCAAGCTTGCGGCCTCCGCCGAATTCGTCAATTCGGCCGGCGCGCTTCCCGCCTTCCAGACGACCTACGGCTTCCAGCTGAAGCCCGACCAGATGGTCGTTCTTTCCGGCGGCGACACGGCGGCAACGATCAAGGCGGCCGCCGATCAGACGAACGGCGTCAACACCGCCATGGTCTACGGCACCGACGGCGCCATCGAAGCGGCCGAACTCACCGTTCTCGAAGACGACAAGAACGTGCAGCAGGTCTATGCCCCGACGCCGATCATCCGCGAAGAGGTGTTGAAGGCCAATCCGAAGATCGAGGAAGTGCTCTCGCCGATCTTCAAGAGCCTGACCGCCGACGAGCTGCGCAAGCTCAACGCCAAGATCCAGGTCGACGGCGAGCCGGCAAAATCCGTCGCCGAAGCCTATCTCAAGGAAAAGGGCTTCCTGAAGTAGTCATCGCTCGCTCCGCCCGATTGCGGGCGGAGCCTCCCTTCGCTGACAGGGTTGGCCAGACAGGATTGGGATTCATGGCAGAAACCTTAGCGGTCCGCAGGCTGGACCGGCTCGGCGTGGTTCTGGTGGCCGGCGGCATCGCGGCGACAGCACTGATGCCCTTCATCTACGTGAAGGCGAACCGCATCGCCGCCGGCAAGCCGATGCTGCTGATGCAGCTTCTTCCCCAACCTTCCGTCGTCATCCTGACCGTGCTTCTCCTTCTCACCGCCTTCGCCACGCTGTTCCTCACAAATGCAATAGCGCGGCTTTTCATCGCCACACTCTGCCTTGCGGCGCTGATCGTTGCGATCGGCTTCGTCTCGACGGCGGCAACGCCACCCGGCAGCACGGTGGCGCGCATGACACCCGGCGGCGGCTTCTGGGTGCTCTTTGCCGTGATCGGCCTCGTCATATCCGATGCGCTGGTGAAGATTCGGCTGGCGCCCTGGATGCGGGTCGCTGCCCTTGCAGCCTATACGGCGCTGCTCTTCATCTCGCTCTCCTCCGGCCTGCTCGACAGCCTTTCGATCATGAAGGAATTTTCGACACGGGCCCCGCAGTTCGAGACCGAAGCGATCTCGCATCTATTGCTGGCGTTCGGCTCACTTGCCATCGCCATTGTTATCGGCCTGCCGCTCGGCATCCTCTGCTTCTGGGTGCCGAAGCTGCGGGCCGTCGTACTGCAGGGGCTGAGCCTCATTCAGACGATCCCGAGTCTGGCGCTCTTCGGCCTGTTGATGCTGCCGCTCGGCTACCTCGCCACCCATGTGCCGCTCGCCGCCGCGATCGGCATCCGCGGCATCGGCACGGCGCCTGCCTTGATTGCACTCGTGCTCTACTCGCTGCTGCCGATCGTCGCCAACACCGTCGTCGGCCTGCAGGGCGTCGATCCCTCGGTGCGGGACGCTGCGGCCGGCATGGGGCTGACACGCTGGCAGATCCTTGTTGGAATCGACATGCCGCTCGCCTTTCCCGTCATCCTCACCGGCATCCGCATCGTGCTGGTGCAGGCGATCGGCATGGTGACGATCGCCGCACTGATCGGCGGCGGCGGCTTCGGCATCTTCATCTTCCAGGGGCTCGGCCAGACGGCCATGGACCTCGTCCTGCTCGGCGCCGTGCCGACCGTCTTCTTCGCCTTCTCATCGGCCGTCATCCTCGATGCGGTCATCGAAAGCATCCGGGGATCTGCCGCATGACCATGATCGAGATCAGGAACGTCACCAAGCGCTATGGCGCGGCCACCGTCGTCGACGACGTCTCGATGCGTGTCGAGAAGGGCGAGATTACCGTCATCGTCGGCACGTCTGGCTCCGGCAAATCGACGCTGATGCGGATGATCAACCGGCTGGTGCCGATCACCGAGGGCGAGATCTTCGTCGGCGGACAGAATGTGATGGACGTTCCGGTGACCGAGCTTCGCCGCAAGATCGGCTATGCCATCCAGGGGCACGGCCTCTTTCCGCACCGGACCGTGGCGCAGAATATCGCCACCGTGCCGCAGCTTCTCGATTGGGATTCCGCCCGCATCGCCAAGCGGGTCGAGGAATTGCTCGGGCTTTTCAACCTCGATCCGGCAAGCTTTGCCGACAAATATCCGCACCAGCTCTCCGGCGGCCAGCAGCAGCGCGTCGGTGTCGCCCGGGCGCTGGCGGCCGAGCCGGAGCTGCTGTTGATGGACGAACCCTTCGGCGCGCTCGATCCCGTCATCCGCGGCAAGGCGCAGGACGACCTGTTGGCGATCCAGAAGCAATTCGGCACGACGGTCATTCTTGTCACCCACGACATGGACGAGGCCTTCCATCTCGGCAACCAGATCGCGGTAATGAGCGAGGGCAGATTGCTGCAATGCTCGACGCCAGAAAAGATCCTCACCGAACCCGCCGATCCCTTCGTGCAGCAATTGACCGGCACCTCCGACCGGGCGCTGAAGCTGATGTCGCTGCTGCCGCTGAAGGAAAGCATGGAGCCGGCCAAGAACGGTCTCGCCTATGCCCTGCCGCAGTCGCTCAGTCTCCGCGACGCGCTGGCCGAGATGATCTGGCAGGGGGTCGACGAGGCGGCGGTGCAGGATGGCGAGAAAGCGCCGGTTGGATCGATCTCAATGACGCGGCTTCTCGAACTGGGCCGCAAGGCATGAAGCTCGTCGTCGCCAATCTCTTCCGCCTGGCGGCGCTCGCCTTGCTGCTCATCCTGCTGTTCAGGACGGAGTGGCTTTCCTTCCTGCTGGTGCCGCTGACCGGCAACAATGCGCCTGCCGTCTATACGCAGAACAGCCTTGCTTCGCTGGCTAGCGGCCATCTGCAGCTGGTGATCGGCTCGATCGTCTGCAGCGCCGTGCTTGCCGTTATCGGCGGCATCTTCGTGACGCGGGAAAGTGGGACTGACTTCCTGCCGCTGTCGCGCGCCATCGCCAATGCGGGGCAGACCTTTCCACCCGTCGCGGTGCTGGCGCTCGCGGTTCCCGCCACCGGCTTCGGCGCCATGCCGACGCTGATCGCGCTCTTTCTCTACGGCCTGCTGCCGATCTTCGAAAACACCGTCGCCGGGCTGAAGCAGGTTTCGCCGCAGGTTCTCGACGCCGCCGACGGCATGGGCATGAACGGCACGCAGCGACTGTGGCGCGTCGAGCTGCCGCTTGCCCTGCCGCTGATCCTCGAGGGGCTGAAGGTCGCGACCGTGATCAATATCGGCACGGCGACGATCGGCTCGACGGTGGCGGCCAAGGGCCTCGGCGAAGTCATCATCGCCGGGCTGATCTCCGACAATACCGCCTTCATCCTGCAGGGCGGCCTGATCGTCGGCCTGATGGCGGTGCTGATCTATGATGCCATGGGCTTGGTCGAAGGAGCGATTACGCGAAGAATCGGCTTGCGCGCGGCGTAAGAGGAGGGGTACCAAGACTGCGGCGCTGGTAGGGCAATGGGAGGCAGACTTGGCGAAGATGATCCACTCCATGATCCGCGTTCTCGATGAGGCGCGCTCCGTCGAATTCTACGAGAAGGCATTCGGCCTTTCGGTCGCCGACCGCGTCGATTTCGAAACCTTCACGCTGATTTACATGAGCAATGCCGAGACCGGCTTCGAGCTGGAACTGACCGTCAACAAGGGCCGGACCGCGCCCTACGATCAGGGCAATGCCTATGGCCATCTCGCCGTTTCTGTCGACGAGGTGGCGGTCGAGCGCGAGCGGCTGTCGAAGCTCGGGCTGAAGCCCGGTGAACTGGTGGAGCTCAACCGCGACGGAAAGCTCTTCGGCCTGTTCTTCTTCATCAGCGACCCCGATGGCTACAAGATCGAGGTGCTGCAGCGCCACGGCCGTTTTCTCTGAGGCATCCGACGCCGAACCACCGATACGTTCCAAGCCACAGATAATCCCACAGCTTCAAGCGGCATGCATGAGGAGCCCGCCATGATCGAAAAGACTGCGCTCAATTCCGGCTGGACGCTCTCCTGTAACGATACAGGCAGGCCCGGCCTGCCGGCTGCAATACCCGCGACGGTGCCGGGCTGCGTGCATCTCGACCTTCTCGCCAACCGGCTGATCCCCGATCCCTATATCGACGTCAACGAGATCACCAATGACTGGATCGGCAAGACCGACTGGACCTATCGCTGCAGCTTCGAGGCGATGCCTGGCGATGACAGGGTGCAGGAACTGGTCTTCGACGGGCTCGATACGGTCGCAGTGATATCCCTCAACGGCGAAGAGATCGGCCGCACCTTCAACATGCACCGTACCTATCGTTTCGATGTTTCCCGGCTCCTGAAGGCTGGCCAGAACGAACTCACGGTCACCTTCCGCTCGGCTTATGCCTATGGCGCGGAGATGGAGAAACATTACGGCTACCGTCCCAACAACTATCCGGGACCGGGCAATCTGATGCGCAAGATGGCCTGCAATTTCGGCTGGGACTGGGGGCCGACGCTGGTGACGGCAGGCCTCTGGAAGCCGGTCCGGCTGGAAAGCTGGGATCGGTCGCGGCTTGCCGAAACACGGGTATCGGCAACACGTGCCGGCGGCGACGGCCTGGTGAAGGTCCATGCCCGGCTGGCGCGGCAGGGCGACAAGACGCCGTTGAGGCTCGTTGCCGAAATCGGCGGCGTGACCACGACGGTGGCGATTGGGCCTGACGAAGACGCGGTTTCCTTCGAGCTTACCCTCCCCTCGCCGCAGCTCTGGTGGCCGCACCATCTCGGCGCGCAGCCGCTCTACCCGATGACCGTCAGGCTGATCGACGATTTCAGCGACGATCTGCTCGATGGCTTTGAAAGGGAGCTGGGTTTCCGCTCGCTGCGGCTCGATACCGCAGCCGACGAACACGGCTCGGCCTTTACCTTCGTCATCAACGACGTGCCGCTCTTCATCTGCGGGGCGAACTGGATTCCGGACGATTGTTTTCCATCGCGGGTGACGGCCGAGCATTATGCCGCGCGGATCGAGGAGGCAAAAAGCGCCAATATTCACATGCTGCGCGTCTGGGGCGGCGGCATCTTCGAGGCAGACGAGTTCTATGAGGCCTGCGACCGCGCCGGCATGCTGGTCTGGCAGGATTTCCTCTTTGCCTGCGCCGCCTATCCCGAGGAGGAGCCGCTCAGAAGCGAGGTCGAGGCGGAGGTGCGCGACAATGTCGTGCGGCTGATGTCGCATGCCTCGCTCGTCCTCTGGAACGGCAATAACGAAAACATCTGGGGCTTCGACGAATGGGGCTGGCGGCCGATCATCAAGGCAGGCGAAAGCTGGGGGCTCGGCTACTATCTCGACCTGCTGCCGAAACTCTGCGCCGAACTGGATCCGGACCGGCCCTACTATCCCGGCAGTCCCTATTCCGGCTCGATGGAGATCGAACCGAATGCCGACGCACATGGCTGCAAACATATCTGGGACGTCTGGAACGATGTCGGCTACGAGGTCTATCGCAACTATATCCCGCGCTTCTGCTCCGAATTCGGCTGGCAGGCGCCGGCCGCCTGGGCGACGATCGAAGAAAGCGTGCACGACGCGCCGCTGACGCCGCAATCGAACGGCGTCTTCCACCATCAGAAGGCAACTGATGGCAATGACAAGCTGATCCGCGGCCTGTCCGGCCATCTGCCGGAGCCAAGGACAATGGACGACTGGCACTTCGCCACCCAGCTCAATCAGGCGCGCGCCATCCGCTTCGGCGTCGAGCACATGCGCTCGCATCGCAATATCTGCAAGGGTGCTGTCGTCTGGCAGTTCAACGATTGCTGGCCGGTGACCTCGTGGGCGGCACTCGATTCGGCCGGGCGCCGCAAGCCGCTCTGGTATGCGCTGAAGGCCGCCTATGATCCGCGCCTGCTGACGATCCAGCCGCGCGCCGGCGGCCTTGCGGCGGTTGCGGTCAATGAACGAACGCTGTTCTGGCGGGCGAAGATCAGCGGCAAACGCATGAAGCTCGACGGCACCGTGCTTGCCGAATTCGAATTCTGGCGGCTGCTGTGCGACCGCTTCGAGGCAAAGGAATTTCCGCTGCCCGAGGATATCGTCACCCCCGGCTTACCGAAGGACGAACTCATCGTCGTGCAGATGCTGGACCGGCGGGCCTTCCATTATTTCGTCGAGGATATCGAGCTTACCCTGCCGGTACCGCGGCTGACGGTCGATGTCGTCGGGATCGATGGCGGGTATCAGGTCAAGGTGACGGCGCGAAATTTCCTCAAGGATCTCTGCCTGATGGCGGATCGACTGGATCCGGATGCCGTTGTCGACACGATGCTGGTGACCCTGCTGCCGGGCGAGAGCCATGTGTTTGCGGTCAGGACGGCAAGGACGATTGAAGCAGGTGACATCACCGTCGGCGCCGTGCTGCGCTCGGCCAACGATCTCGTCGCGGGGGACTAAAGAGGTCTCGCATCCCTGTGCTCGTCACAGGAATCCAGCCACCGCGCGTCCGCGCGGTGAATTGACCCGATACCTCAAGCGAAAAGTCTTCCGCGCCCAAGGACTTGGACGCACTGGATTCCTGTGACAAGCACAGGAATGAGGGTGAGCAAGCATCTGCCGGATCGAGTGCTCAATGACCTCGGGTAAGAGCGAAGCTCATCGCCAAACACCAAAAAGGCCCCGCATCCGCGGGGCCCTTCCAGCTCGGCCTATCGGACGACGTTACATCCAGTAGGGCGGCACGCCGTAGTAATCATAGACCCGGCGGCCATTGTCGTTGTACCAGGTGTCGTCATCGTCCGAATAGCTCGGGGCGCCTTCGATCTGCTCCTTGGTCAGGTCGATGCGATAGCCGTCCAGCTGGGTGTCGTAGTTCAGCTTTTCCCAGGGAAGCGGATAGTGATCGTGACCGATGCCCAGGAAGCCGCCGAAGCTCAGCACGGCATAGGCGACGCGGCCGTCGCGCTTTCCGATGATCAGGCGTTCGATCGAGCCGATATGCCTGCCATCCGGACCATAGACGCGGGTGCCCTCGACGCGGTCGCTGGCGATCAGCGAATGCGTGTCCTTGACATTCGGGTCACGGCGGGTGGCGTCAGTATCCTCGTTCAACATTGTGCACCTCCTTTTGGTGTTTCCTCATGATGGGTATGCAAGATCAACGTCATGGCGGACTCAAAGTTCCCATCCTTCCCACGATCTCGCGACGGGCGAATGTTGACGTTTACGTCAAGGTTAGTATAGCTTCATTCGGCTTGAACCGTTCAGGCAATGGCATAAGCTGCTGGACTGGAAGATGGAGGACTCTTCCAGTCAATTGTGGGCCAGCCGATTACCGGCGCGGCGGCCGCAAGGGAGAGAGGATACGATGAACAGCATTTCCGT
>NZ_VSZV01000242.1:0-6532 GCF_008919455.1 Rhizobium sp. PEPV16 | reverse complement strand
GTTCCGGCAGAGATTCCGCCGCTGGAATATGCCTCGCTTACAGAACTGCTCGAAAAATCCTGCGCCCGTTACGCCGACCGAACCGCCTTTTCCAGCATGGGCAAGACGATGCGCTACCGCGAGCTGGAGAGCCAGACGCGCAAGGTTGCCGCCTGGCTGCAAAGCACCGGCCTTCAAAAGGGCGACCGCGTCGCCGTGATGATGCCGAACGTGCTGCAGAACCCGATCGCGACCTACGCCATCCTGCGCGCCGGCCTCGTCGTCGTGAACGTCAACCCGCTCTACACGCCGCGCGAGCTCGAACACCAGTTGCGGGATTCCGGCGCCAAGGCGATCTTCGTGCTGGAGAATTTCGCCCGCACGGTCGAGCAGGTTCTCAACAAGACCGACCTTCGCCATGTCGTCGTCACCTCCCTCGGGGAAATGTTGGGGCCGAAGGGGCTGATCGTCAATTTCGTCGTGCGCAAGGTGAAGAAGCTCGTTCCCTCCTGGTCGATCCCACAACACAAGAGCTTCGGCCAAGTGCTCCGCGAAGGTGCGGGAAAAGAGCTCCAGCCGGTCACGCTTACGAGTGGCGACATCGCCTTTCTGCAATATACCGGCGGCACGACGGGCGTCGCCAAGGGCGCTGTGCTGACCCATGAAAACCTGCTCGCCAATAAGCTGCAGCTGTCGCTCTGGCTGCGATCGGCCTTCGAGCGCAAGAAAGAGCCGGAGGTGCTGAATTTCCTCTGCGCCTTACCGCTCTACCATATCTTCGCGCTGACGGTGAATTCGCTGATGGGCATGTCGCTTGGCGCCCATAATATCCTGATCGCCAATCCGCGCGACATTCCCGGCCTCGTCAAGGAATTCGAAAAATCGAAGGTGCATATCTTCCCCGGCCTCAACACGCTGTTCAATGCGCTGATGAACAATGCCGATTTTGCCAAGCTCGACTTCTCCTCGCTGATCATGTCGCTCGGCGGCGGCATGGCCGTCCAGCGCCCGGTCGCCGAACGCTGGCTGAAGATGACGGGCACGGCGGTGACGGAAGGCTACGGCCTTTCCGAGACATCGCCTGTTGCCACCGCCAACCGCTTCGATTCGCCTGAGTTCACCGGCACGATCGGCCTGCCGCTTCCCTCCACCGACCTCGATATCCGCGATGAGGAGGGCAATTCGCTGCCGCTCGGCCAGGTCGGCGAAATCTGCATCCGCGGGCCGCAGGTGATGGCAGGCTATTGGCAGAAGCCAGAAGAGACGGCGCGGGCGATGACCAACGACGGCTACTTCCGCTCGGGCGACATGGGTTTCATGGACGAACGCGGCTATACCAAGATCGTCGACCGCAAGAAGGACATGATCCTGGTTTCGGGCTTCAACGTCTATCCGAACGAGATAGAGGAAGTCGCCGCCATGCATGCCGGCATCCTCGAGGCCGCAGCCATCGGCGTGCCGGATGGGCATTCGGGCGAGGCGGTGAAGCTCTTCGTGGTCAGGAAGGATCCCAACCTGACGGAAGCCGAGGTGAAAGCCCATTGCATCGCCAACCTCACCAACTACAAGCGCCCGCGCTTCATCGAATTCCGCACCGAGCTGCCGAAGTCGCCGGTCGGCAAGATCCTGCGCAAGGACCTGCGCGGCTGAATTTGACGAATTCAAAGTTTTACAGCGTCCTTTGCGCGTCTTTCGGACGCGCGGCGCTGTCATGAAATTGACGGCCATCCGCTTGCCGCGGGTGGCTTTTTTCTATTTCGAGCCGTGGCTGAACTTGATTTGCGGGTGAGAAAGCGAATAGTTTCCGCAACCTTTCCGCCTCCAAAGGAGCCTCCCATGAACGCCATCGTCGAACAGCTGAAAAGCACCGCTGATGCCACCAAGGCAACCGATATCCGTGCCGCCTTCGCAGCCGATTCGCAGCGCTTTTCGCGCTTTTCCGTCGCGCTTGACGACCTGCTGATGGATTTTTCCAAGACGGCGGTGAATGACGACATCCTCAAGCTCTTGGTGAAGCTCGCCGAAGAAGGCGGCGTCGAAAAGAAGCGCGAGGAAATGTTCTCCGGCAAGGCGATCAATTTCACCGAGGATCGCGCCGTTCTGCACACCGCGCTGCGCAACCGCTCCAACACGCCGGTTCTGGTCGACGGCAAGGATGTCATGCCCGACGTCAATGCGGTGCTTGCCGCCATGGGCAAATTTGCCGACGACGTCCGCTCCGGCACGCTGAAGGGCGCCACCGGCAAGGCGATTACCGATGTCGTCAATATCGGCATCGGCGGCTCGGATCTCGGGCCTGTCATGGCGACGCTGGCGCTGGCGCCCTTCCATGACGGCCCGCGCGCGCATTTCGTTTCCAATATCGACGGCGCCCATATCGCCGATATCCTGAAGCTGGTGCAGCCGGAAACGACGCTGTTCATCGTTGCCTCGAAGACCTTCACCACCGTCGAGACGATGACCAATGCGCAGACGGCGCGCAATTTCATCGCCAAGGCCCTCGACGAAGCGGCCGTGCAGCACCACTTCGCCGCCGTCTCGACGGCGCTCGACAAGGTCGCCGCCTTCGGCATCGACAGCGCCCGTGTCTTCGGCTTCTGGGACTGGGTCGGTGGCCGTTATTCGATCTGGTCGGCGATCGGCCTGCCGCTGATGATCGCCGTCGGCCCTGAGAATTTCGGCAAGTTCCTCGACGGCGCCCATGCCGTCGACAATCATTTCCGTAAGGCACCGATTACCGAAAACCTGCCGATGCTGCTCGGCCTGATCGGCTTCTACCATCGCAACGTACTCGGCTACCCCACCCGCGCCATCCTGCCCTACGACCAGCGCCTGTCTCGCTTCCCGGCCTATCTGCAGCAGCTCGACATGGAATCGAACGGCAAGGGCGTCACCATCGACGGCACGCCGGTCGAAGGCAATTCCGGCCCGGTCGTCTGGGGCGAACCCGGCACCAACGGCCAGCATGCCTTCTACCAGCTCATCCATCAGGGCACGAGCATCATCCCGGCCGAGTTCATGATCGCCGCCAACGCCTTCGAGTCGGAGCTGCGCCACCAGCACCAGCTGCTGATCTCCAACGTTCTCGCCCAGTCGGAAGCGCTGATGAAGGGGCGGACCTTCGCAGAAGCCAAGAAGCAGCTGACCGACAAGGGCATGGACGACAAGAAGGCCGATTTCATCGCGCCGCACCGCGTCTTTACCGGCAACCGTCCGTCGATCACCTTCGTCTACGACAAGCTGACGCCCTATGCGCTCGGCCGACTGATCGCGCTCTACGAACACCGCGTCTTCGTCGAAGGCGTGCTCTTCCGCATCAATTCCTTCGACCAGTGGGGCGTCGAGCTCGGCAAGGAACTGGCGACAGGCCTGCTACCGGTCGTCGAAGGCAAGGAAAGTGCGGCATCGCACGACTCCTCGACGCAGGGCCTGGTTGCGGCGTTGGCGAAGCTTGCGAAGTAAGCGATCGAGATTGCCCCTTACCCTAGCCCTCCCCCCGTTCTGACGGGGAGAAGGGACGTGCCCTGCGAAAGGCGAGTGAGAAACGGAGAGGTCACGGCATATTCCCTCCTCCCGTCAGAACGGGGAGGAGGTGCCGGCAGGCGGATGAGGGGCTGACGCTGGCTCCAACCTTACAAACCAATCTCACGCGCCAGGGCGGATTGGCGACAACATCGACATTGCCGCCGCAATGGCGAACTGATAGCGGTCGGCCTGGTGCATCCCTGTTGATGGGGCCCATGGTGCGAAACCGGATTGAACGTTCTTCTAATAGAAAATTTTAGAAATAATTCTTTCAATCCGCCGCAATCGCCCTAGATTCAAGCAAAATCTGTGCGGAAAATGCTCCGATCGTTGTTCTTGTTGGCATCTGCACCGGGCCGCTCGCGTCCGGGTCGGCTCTGTCGATGTCGGCGCCTTCACCGCATGGGGTCCCTGCCCAAGTTCGGGAGATGCCTCAAAACGCTCGTCACACAGCGTTTTCATGGCCCATCTTCACCAAAGGAAGCTCATGAGCCGTCTTGTCGTCGTTTCCAATCGTGTTCCCATGCCGGCCAAAGATGGGAGCGCCGCTGCCGGCGGCCTGGCCGTCGCGCTGCAGGCAGCCCTGCAGGAACGTGGCGGCATCTGGATGGGATGGTCGGGAGAATCGAGCGGGGACAGGGAACCTGGCCCGTTGTCGCAACTGCAGAAGGGCAACATCACCTATGCGCTGACCGATCTCACCGACACCGACGTCGAGGAGTATTATCGCGGCTTCGCAAACCGCGTTCTCTGGCCCATCTGCCATTATCGCCTGGACCTCGCCGAATATGGCCGGAAGGAGATGGCCGGCTATTTCCGCGTCAACCGCTTCTTCGCACATAGGTTGGCGCCGATGATCGAGCCGGACGACATCATCTGGGTTCATGATTACCACCTCATTCCGCTGGCGGCCGAACTCCGCCAAATGGGGCTGAAAAACCGGATCGGCTTCTTCCTGCACATTCCCTGGCCGCCGGCCGACATTCTCGTCACGATGCCCGTCCATGAGGAAATCATGCGCGGGCTCTCGCATTACGATGTCGTCGGCTTCCAGACCGACTACGACCTCCAGAACTTTGCCGGGTATCTCAGAAGGGAGGGAATTGGCGACGACCTCGGAAATGGATTGTTCGATTCCCATGGACGGATATTCAAGGCCGGCGCCTATCCGATCGGGATCGAAACTGCCGGTTTCGCCGAGTTCGCCGAGAGGGCCGCAAACCATATCATGGTACAGAAGACTCGGCGCAGCGTTGAAGGCCGGGACATGATCATCGGGGTCGACCGCCTCGATTATTCGAAGGGCATCATTCAACGACTGGAAGCGTTCGAAACCTTCCTCACCAGCAATCCTGCCTACCAGAACAAGGTCACCTATCTGCAGGTCACGCCAAAATCGCGATCGGAAGTTCCCGAATACGAGCATATGCAGAAGATGGTCGCCGAACAGGCAGGCCGCGTGAACGGTGCCATCGGAACGGTCGACTGGGTGCCGATCCGCTATGTCAACCGATCGATCAGCCGCAACGTGCTTGCCGGCCTCTACCGGCTGGCGACGATCGGGCTGGTCACGCCGTTGCGCGACGGCATGAACCTCGTCGCCAAGGAATATGTCGCCGCCCAGGATCCCGATCGCCCGGGCGTATTGGTGCTATCGCGCTTCGCCGGCGCGGCTCGAGAGTTGAAGGGTGCACTGCTGGTCAATCCTTACGATGTCGAAGGCACTGCCAATGCCATCGCCAAAGGCCTTGCCATGTCGCTGGAGGAGCGCCGCGACCGCTGGAGCATGATGATGGAGCATCTGCTAACCCACGACGTCTCACTTTGGTGCAAAAACTTCTTGCGGGATCTGGTGCCTGCTCCCGAGCTTCGCTCGGATCGTGACCCCGGATAGTCTCCTGATCGATCGGCATCGACCCGTCCTTCGGACCCGAGGGACGAAGAGGGAATCGAGACGTTGCCGCAAGGAGGAGGCATTCACGGGCGAGATTCCGCTTGACCTGCTGCGTGATGCGGCGGATGACCGTCACCCGCCGTTTCAGTTGCGTTGACGCGTCTCAACCCTCGCCTTTGCACGATCATGTGTGGGAGCTTGATCGCCGAAGCCAGACCGAGCCTTGCCAGCAGCCGGATGAAATACCAACCGAGATCCAGCTGCCCCGGCTCGATGCCAAGCCGCGCCGAATCCGGAAAGGCGTGATGGTTGCCATGGAAGCTCTCGCCAAAGGTCACCAGCCCGAAACGCGGGAGGTTGTAGCCCTGCACCGCGACACCATCGACACTCCAGCCCTGATGGCCATCTCGATGCGCGAAATGCCCGACCAGCCAGTGTCCGGTCAGAGACAGCGATATCCGCACGGCAATACCCCAAACCACCCACGGCAATCCGCCGAGCGCGAAGAGCGCGAGTCCCAAGGGAATCTGCTGCGCCATCCACGTCGCCTCCAGGAAGCGATAGAAGCGGTCGCGCCGCTCGCACTCCTCGATGACGAAACGCGGCGGATGGTCCAGCGCCACAATGCAATGCATCTGCCAGAAGGCATCGATGAAGAAAGACCGCCGATGGGCATAGAGGTCATGGCAGTCTCGCTGCCGTTGCGCCCAGTCGCGAATGTCGTGCGCGTAGATCATACCGAAGGGGCCGGCCATGCCGACCAGCGTACCGAGATAGACGAGGAAGTGCTCGATCCAGATATGAGTGCTGAAGGAGCGATGGATCAGTAGCCGGTGCATGCCGACCGAATGACCAAGGCAGATCGTGATGGCGGTCAAGAGGATAAAGACGGCAAAGGCGCTCCAGGTGAAGGTCAGTGGGCCACCAATGATGGCAATCAAGGTCATGGCGGTGATCCAGATCGACTTTGAGGGCATCCAGACCACTCTGCCCTTCACCGGATCGCTCCCATTGTCGATCATTCGTCCAGTGGAAATACTGCTCATGACAAACTCCTTCCCATCGGGCGCATTCTCTACTTGAACATCGCCTACCAATTCATTATTTAGGAAATTACCTAATTACTTTGCACGA
>NZ_VSZV01000153.1:3064-7673 GCF_008919455.1 Rhizobium sp. PEPV16 | reverse complement strand
CGCGCCGAAGGCCATCAGCCAGAACGCGTTGAAGACGATATGCTGGAGGCTGCCGTGCAGCAGCGAATAGGTAACGGGCGTCCAGAACAGCTCCAGCCCCTGCTGCGACAGCGGAATCACATAGCGGGCGGGAACGAAGCCGAAGGTGAAGAACAGCCAGTTCTGCGCATCGTCGGATAGCAAGAGCTCCTGCACCGCATAGATGACACCAAGCAGGCAAAGGCTGAAGAACAACGCCGGCGGAAGGTTGAAGACCGGTTCACGCGGTCGTGCCGGCGGCTGGACCTCGGGAGGTTCGGGCGCCTTGTGCGGCTCGGCCGTCTTCTCATTCATCTGTGTTTCGCCTCGTTGAGGCCACAGCCATACAGGAGCGACTGTCAAAAAAAAAGCCGTCCGAAGTGCCGGACGGCATGACCCTGAGCCCAGGAAAGACCTCGGCCCGGGCAGGTTGTGCTGAACTTCGAAAGTCGAAGCGATGGCAGGACAGTGTCACGACGGGCACTGCACCTCAACCGAAACCATCTCTTAACCTTAACGGCCGCGATCTGGCATGAAATCCGCAAGGTAGAGCCTGTAAGGGCAATGACTGCCCAAAAATGCTCCGGAATGGGACAGGTTGGTGTGAAATGCGTGTGCAAACGACCATCGAGATTTTTGACTACTGGAACCGTATCCGCGGCGCTGCCGATGCGCCGCTGAAATCACAGGTCGAACCCTCCGCCGTCCCGCATCTTCTCCAGAGTCTGTTCATTCTGGAGAGGCGCGAGGGCGGAGACATCGGTTTCCGGCTCGCCGGCACCCGCATCTGTGATCTCTTTGGGCGTGACCTGCGCGGCGAACGTTTTTCGTCTCTCTGGGCAAATGGTCAGCTCGCGGACATCGAACGCACGGCGATGGGCGTCATGGACCATGCCATGCCGGCCCTGTTCAACGCCACCGGCTACAGCACCGTCGGTCATCAGGCCTCCTTCGAGATTATCATGATGCCGCTGCGTTCGCCGGACGGCGCCTGCGACAGGTTGCTCGGGGCGATCGCGCCGGCAGCGGCCGCGAGCTGGCTGGAGATCGTACCGCTCGAATTCCTGGCGCTCGACCGCAGCCGCCTGCTGCCCGGAAAATTCGGCAAGGCAGCACCGGCCGAACCGCGCCCGATCAACAGGATCGTCGCTGGCAAAAGCATCCACTTCGGCCAGGTCATGCGCCGCATGGTGTCGCAGCTGCTGAGCGTGGAGGCGCGCTGACGGTCCCATTTTAGGACAGCCCGTATACTCGTTTTCCGCTATATGGGAATGGGGCAGAACAACCTTCTGTTAATGGATTGTGGGTAAAGATCGGTCTCTGTGATTTTCATGAAGAAGCCCTTTGATGCACTCGTTCCAGCCAGCTCAGACGCAACGACCTGCGCCGCGCCCTGAACAGGGCGTTTTTCAGCGCGTGCCCATCAATATGCAGGGCCGGCTGATGCTTGCGAACTACGAGGAATTCGAATGCATGGTGATCGACATGTCGCCTGGCGATATGTACGTGACCTGCCTCGGCCGGCCGCGCGCCAACGAACGCGTCGTCGCCTACATCGACCATCTCGGCCGCGTCGAAGGTTATGTCCAGACGATCGATGGCCGCGGCTTCACCATGTCGATCAACGCCACCGACCGGAAGCGCGAGAAGCTCGCGGCCCAGCTCACCTGGCTTGCCAACAAGCACGAACTCGGCCTGCCCGAGGATCGCCGCCATGACCGTTTGACGCCACGCGACACAAAGACCGAGCTGACGCTCGAGGACGGCACGCGCTATTCCTGCCGCATCATGGATCTTTCGCTATCGGGCGCTGCCGTCGACGTCGAGATGCGCCCTTCGATCGGAACGGCCGTGCGCCTCGGCAACATGCGCGGTCGCGTCGTACGCCATTTCGTCGAAGGTGTGGCAATCGAATTCCTGTCGATCCAGTCCCGCGAGACGTTACGCGAATTCCTTTAATAACTGCGGAAGTTGGCGCTGCCTTGCCGGCAGTTCCGCGGCGGGTGTAAATTCTCGACGGACTTCCATCCAACGCAATTGCCAGGTCCGGCGCGCGCCCGGTCAGGTCGTGTTGAAAAGCCTCCACTTCACCGGCAAGAGATTTGCAAGCGGCAACAAATCTGGCTTTGGAAAGCAAGCGCGAAATCCTGTCGCAAGTCGTTCCACCCAGTCGGTAGATAAGATTATGAGTGGAACAAGCTGCGACACCGATCGGCACCCAATGAGGTTGCCCAACTTGTGCAGTGATTTTGCGCCCGGGAATGCCCTCGCCCGTCATCCATTCGTCACGGATATGACGGATAAGGCCCGCCTCGATCTCAGGTGCGTCCATGTCAGCTCTTTATCCCGAAATCGAACCCTATGATCATGGTCAGCTCGATACGGGTGACGGCAATCTGATCTATTGGGAGGTCTGCGGCAATCCGGCGGGTCGCCCGGCGCTGGTGTTGCATGGCGGCCCTGGTTCCGGCTGTTCGACTGCGGCGCGGCGCTACTTCGATCCTGACGCCTACCGAATTATTCTGTTCGACCAGCGCAATTGCGGCCGCAGCCTGCCGAGTGCTGCCGATCCTGAAACCGATCTCTCCCTCAACACCACCTGGCATCTCGTTGCCGATATCGAGCGGCTGCGAGCCTATCTCGGCATCGACAGTTGGCTCCTTTTCGGCAATTCCTGGGGTTCGACGCTGGCGCTCGCCTATGCCGAAACCCATCCGGAGCGCGTCGCGGCGATCGTCCTGTCAGGCGTGACCACCACCCGGCGTTCGGAAATCGACTGGCTCTATCGCGGCATGGCGCCGCTCTTTCCGGAAGAATGGCACCGTTTCCGCCAGGCGGTCCCTCCGGGAAGCCAGGGACGAGA
This sequence comes from Rhizobium sp. PEPV16, assembly GCF_008919455.1. Classification (NCBI taxonomy): domain Bacteria; kingdom Pseudomonadati; phylum Pseudomonadota; class Alphaproteobacteria; order Hyphomicrobiales; family Rhizobiaceae; genus Rhizobium; species Rhizobium sp. PEPV16. The sequence goes on along the minus strand of NZ_VSZV01000153.1, from coordinate 4,792 downwards.
CGAGGACATGGTTGCCGCCTATCATCGTCTCCTCAACGATGCGGATCCGGAGACGCGCCTCAAGGCGGCGCGCGACTGGCATGATTGGGAGGCCGCCTCGATTCTGCTCGCCGATCCCCACGGCCGGCCGCGCCGTTGGGCCGATCCGGCCTATTTGCTGACCCGCGCCCGCATCATCACCCATTACTTCAGCAACGGCGCCTGGTTGGAGGACGGCCAGCTTTTGAAGAACGCCGCGCGGCTCACCGACATCCCCGGTATCCTGCTGCAGGGAAGGTTCGATATCGAGGCGCCGCTCGTCACGGCTTGGGAACTCGCCCGCGCCTGGCCGCAAAGCGAGCTCAGCATCCTCCCGCATGCTGCCCATTCCACCGCAAATCCCGATATGAGCGCGGCGATCGTCGCTGCCACCGATCGATTTCGCGATATCTAGCAAAAATAATTTTCCCGCCGGAATCGGCAATCTGAGCGATATTCTGCTTTCGAACCGACCAAATCGGTCAATTCCGGCGGCATCGTCGGCCGGCGGCACGCCGCCGCAGATCGCTTATCGGCCGGCGGAATTTATCCGGCTCAACGAAAATCCTTAACATCAGGACGGCAACGCAACCCTTTCGCGGGCGAAAGCCTTGTTGCGTCGATTACAATTTTAATCGATTTCGAGACAAATCCGCGTCAAATTTTATGCGCATTCGAATCTGTTTTTAGTCAAGTTTTCTCGGCATTTGAATCAACTAAGCATTTAATTCTATTACGTAATTTTGCGTGGGATAAAAACGTCTGTGCCATTGTCACCTCAACTTACGGGGAGACGGCAATGACAACTGGGAATATCCTGAAAGGCGGCCTTCTGGCCGGTGCGATCATGATGGCAATGGCGGGTTCGGGACAGGCGATGCCCGCCAGCATGGCCCTGGCAGGCAATGCCAGCCCGCCTATCGGACACTACGAATTCTGCAAGGCCAACCCGACCGAATGTGTCGAGGTCGGCGGCGATGCCGGACCGGCCATCCTCACCGAGGATCGCTGGAAGGAAATTCTCAAGGTCAATTACGCCGTCAATTCGTCGATCCAGCCGATGACGGATGAGCAGATCTACGGTGTCGAGGAGCGCTGGGCCTATCCGCGCACCGTCGGCGACTGCGAGGATTACGCCCTGCTGAAGCGCAAGATGCTGATCGATGACGGTTTCTCGCCCTCCGACACGCTGATCACCGTCGTGCTGCAGCCGAATGGCGAAGGCCATGCCGTGCTGACTGTTCGTACCGATCATGGCGACTTCATCCTCGACAACATGCGCAACAAGGTGCTGCTGTGGTCGGACACCGAATACACCTATCTGAAGCGCCAGTCCGCCAACGATCCGGCCCGCTGGTCGAAGCTTCAGGATGGCCGCGCCGTCGCGGTCGGTAGCGTCAAGTAAGAACAGCCTGCCGGCCATTGCCGGTTGCTGCCTGCGGCCCGGTCAGTCCCCGCATCCCGTCCCCGACCGGTGCCCAAGAGCCGTTCCCGCTGTCCCGGGAACGGCTCGCCTCTTTAAAGAATCCCCACCAGCGCATTAGTGAATTATTAACCTTGCCGGTCCGATCATGACGATGAGAATCATCATCGGCACCGGCGGCTCATGTTCTTCCTGCGGCGGACCGAAACGCGAAGAACCGCCATGAGCCATGCCGCGCACAGCGCACCCGACGAGCAGCCGCTTCCTTCCATGGGGTTTCTCCTCCG
>NZ_VSZV01000153.1:0-3006 GCF_008919455.1 Rhizobium sp. PEPV16 | reverse complement strand
AACACCGACAGCACGGTTGAAATCCAGTTGGCCATCGGCCGCGACACCGTAAAATTCCCCGAGAATGCCATCCGTTTCCCGAGTCAAAGGCATGAAGGCGCCGCCGAGCGCGTCGATCTCTACCTCGCCTGGCCGGAAATGCAGGGTTATGGCAAGGAAAATCACCTTCGATTCGACGATATCGCCCAATCCTCCGGGCTGATCTTTCTGCAGATTACCCAGAGCACCATGTCGCGCGACATGTCCGGGCGGCTGGAGCCGATCTATTCGCATCTGCTCGAAGGACCGGCGGAGCCCTTCCGCGACGGGCTGACGCTGCACCGTCTTCGCGCCGATGCGGGTTACGGCGACGAGGTGCTGCTGACGGCGCCTGTCAAGGGCGGGCCGGATTACGTCGTGCGCTGCATCTTGCCGTCAGCCCCGGATAAGGCGGCGGGCGGAGATTGTCAGCGCGATATCAAAGTCGGCAGGGATCTCAGCGTTCTCTACCGCTTCTCAAGCAGCCATCTCGACGACTGGGAACATATTGATGCCGCTATCCGCACCTTTGTAGACGCGCGTCTTGTGAACCGTTCTGCAACAACACCGTAAAATGCTCCCCGGACAGCGAAATAAACGATTCATCATAAACGGATTGGTAACGCCCAACCGGTAATTTTAGAAGACGAGCTGTGCGGCGGGAGATGTGCGGTTCCTGCCAAAAATCTGAAGCGCCAAATATCTGAAATGCAAGCGAAGAGTGGAATAGTGTCAAGGTCAGTCTCCTCCGTATCATCGTCCCGATCCGGGAGTTTTTTCGCAAGGCTGCTGGCGATCCTTTCGGTAGCCGTCACGATCGTCATGGTCGATTCGGTGAATGCCGACGCGGAAGCGGCAAATCCGAAATATGCAGGCATCGTCGTCGACGCCAAGACCGGCAACGTTCTCTACAGTGAGAACGCCGACCGGCTGCAATACCCCGCGTCCCTGACCAAGATGATGACCCTCTACATGACCTTCGAGGCATTGGAGCAGGGTCGCATCCGCCTCGATACGCCGGTTCCCTTCTCCGCCTATGCGTCAGCCCAGGCGCCGACCAAGCTTGGCGTGCGCGCCGGCGGTACAATCACCGTCGAACAGGGCATACTCGGTCTCGTCACCCTGTCGGCCAATGATGCGGCAACCGCGCTCGGCGAAATGCTGGGCGGCGGCAGCGAAGATCGCTTCGCCCAGCTGATGACCGCCAAGGCGCATGCGCTCGGCATGACGCGCACCACCTATCGCAACGCCAACGGCCTGCCGAATACGGCGCAGATGACGACGGCGCGCGACCAGGCCCGCCTCGGTATCGCCCTTCGCCAGCATTTCCCGCAATATTACGGCTATTTCTCCACGCGCGCCTTCAAGTTCGGCAGCCGGACGATCCGCAGCCACAACCGCCTGGTCGGTTCAGTGCGCGGCGTCGACGGCATCAAGACCGGTTACACGCGGGCTGCCGGTTTCAACCTGGTAAGCTCGGTGCAGGTCGATGGCAAATCGATTGTCGGCGTCGTGATGGGTGGCGCCTCGACGCCCGCCCGCGATGCCCAGATGCGCAATCTGATCGCCACCTATCTGCCGAAGGCATCGAACCGCGGCGGTTCGTCGGCGCTGATCGCCCAGGCCGCCCCTGCCCCGGCGATGATCGTGACACCCGCTCCGGTCCAGCCCAAGAAGGCTCAGCAAATGGCGAAGACCATCACCGCAGCGCAGCCGCCGGTTTCGGCAGCCGCTGCCGATCTCAGCCTGCCGCACAAAGGCCCGCTGCCGGATGCGCGCTATCAGGTCGCCGAGACCGAGGTCGCCTATGCCGAGACCGCTGCGCCGAAATCCGACAATCCACTGGTAGCGCAGCCGATGCCGGCACCGACCAAGGTCAAGACCATGGCCTTCAAGCAGCAGGCAGCGGTCGCCGCACCAAAGCCGACGCCCGCATCTATGCCGTCGGAACAGGGCGATACGTCGGTCGATAACGTCACCACTGCGTCGACCACCCCCTCACCGACTCGTGCTGCTTCAACCAGCAACGGTCCGACCGGCTGGGTCGTGCAGGTCGGCGTCTCGCCGAGCCGGCAGATGGCCATGGACCTTCTGGAAAGCGCCAGGAGCAAGGCCGGCAAGGCGCTGGCCTCGGCAAAGCCCTTCGCGGTCGCCTATGCCGCTGGTGGTGACCAGCTCTTCCGCGCTCGCTTTGGCGGCTTCGACGATCAGCGCGATGCCGTCAACGCCTGCAAAGCGCTGAAGAAAGCCGGCATCAAGTGCTGGGCGGCTGCCCAATGAGCTATTCGATGCTGCCTGCTAGATGATGGCCGGCGGCATCGGTGACGGCCGGAATCGGTGTTTGCGTTTCCGGCCACCGTTCTTGAACTCGATCAGTATTGCGTACGGGGAAAACCATGGCGATCAATGAGAATGTTCCGGGAATGCCTTCAGACCGCCGCATGGCGGCCAAGGGGCGCTCATCTCTGCATCCGTTGCACGAGGCGGCTTTGCGCCTCGCCGAGATCGGCCTGCAGCGGCCGAAGGCGAAGTCTCCGAAGACCCGGGATATCATCAATCTGCTGCTGTGCCATGGCGCCCGTGCCTGGCGCTATTCTCAGCCCGAAGCCCGTATCCATCTGCATGTGACCTCGCCGGATGGCAGAGCGCCGGTGCAGCTGCGCCTGCGCTGAATTGCAAAGTACCGCGCGTCATTTCAGGCGCGCGGGGACGTTCAATCCAAGCATGAAACTTTCCGGAAATCGGCTTCGATTTTCGGGGATTAGAGGAGACCAAGGTCCGTAAGTTCGCGGCGAAGGTCCGCGGGCATTTCGGCAATGCCGGCGCCGAGGCTTGTCAGGTCGCGCGGCACGTCGTCCTCAGTGTAATAACGCCAGCCCTGGAAGGGACGCTTCGGCTGCACTGCCGTCTCGATGACCTCAGGGCCGAGCATCAGGCGGCAGCGCGAAATCCCCTCGCCGTCGGTGAAGGTCTCGATGTCGAGCAGCT
>NZ_VSZV01000077.1:0-2986 GCF_008919455.1 Rhizobium sp. PEPV16 | reverse complement strand
CCTTTAATTCCGGCCCGATATGTAATATCTCGCTCGCATCCGACAGTTCATCCGACGAAACGGGATCCTCTACCGCAATGAACGCGCCTGCAAAGACCGAAGACTTCGCCTCGTCCATCCCCGCCGGCGTCTATGCCGAGACGGTGCTCGATGTCACGCACTATACCGACCGGCTCTTCCGCTTCACGATGACCCGGCCGCAGGGCTTCCGTTTCCGTTCCGGCGAATTCGCGATGATCGGCCTGATGGTCGAGGGCAAGCCGGTGTTCCGCGCCTATTCGATCGCCAGCCCCGCCTGGGCCGAAGAGCTTGAATTCTTCTCGATCAAGGTGCCGGACGGCCCACTCACCTCACATCTGCAGGCGATCAAGCCGGGCGACCAGGTACTGATGCGCAAGAAGCCGACGGGCACGCTTGTGCTCGATGCGCTGACGCCCGGCCGTCGTCTCTACATGTTCTCGACGGGAACGGGCATTGCGCCTTTTGCCAGCCTGATCCGCGATCCCGAGACCTACGAGAAGTTCGAGGAAGTCATCCTGACCCATACGACACGCGATGTCGCCGAACTGAAATACGGCTTCGACCTCGTGCACGAGATCCAGAATGATGAGCTGCTGAAGGAAGTCGTCGGCGACAAGCTGCGCCACTACCCCACAGTCACGCGTGAGGATTTCGAATATCGCGGCCGCATCACCGATTTAATCTCCTCCGGCAAGCTGTTCACCGATCTCGGCGTACCGCCGCTCGATCCGGTGATCGACCGCGGCATGATCTGCGGTTCCTCGGCCATGCTGAAGGATACCAAGGAACTGCTCGAGAAGGCCGGCCTCGATGAAGGCGCCAACAGCAAGCCCGCCGAATTCGTCATCGAGCGCGCTTTCGTCGGCTAAACCATCTCTGACAATCCGATCTATGAACGGCTCCGGAAACGGGGCCGTTTCTATGTCCGGCTGAGGTAGTCGATCAGCACCGCCATGGTGGTGCGCGCTTCATCCGGCCTGCCCTGATGGATGGCGCGGATGACGGCGACGTGCAGCGAGATAGCGCGGTCCATGCGCTCCGGGCTTGCCTTGGAGTACCAGAGGCGACGTGAATGCGTCTGCACCGGGCCGAGTGCTGCCGTGATAAAGCCGTTCGGGCAGGCATCTTCAAGGATTTCGTCGAAGGCCTTGTCGGCGGCGAAAAAGCCGTCGAGATCGCCGGTGACGGCGCATTCCTCCATCGCGCGGGCGCAATCGATGAGGCGCGCGCGCTGCTCATCGCTCGCGTGTTCGGCGACGAGGCTTGCCGCGATCGGCTCCAGCTCGCGGCGCACCTGCATGACATTGCAATGATCCTCAGGCGCGATCTCGGCGACCTGCAGCCCAACGCGCGGCTTGACCAGGATCAGCCCCTGCCAGGCAAGCTTCTGGATCGCCTCGCGCACCGGCGTACGCCCATGGCCCGCCAACTCGATCAGCTGCTTTTCAGTGACCAGCGCGCCGGGCTTCAACGCCAGCGTCACGATCAGATGCTCCAGCGCCAGATAGGCAAGATGGCTCTGAGACGTCTGCAATACGGAGCTCCGTCGCCAAGTCTGATATATCACATAGTGACACGACCAAAAACCGAAGACAAGTCGGCATTGAAATATCAGAATAGAGACAGATAGATAACATTCGCGAGGTTGCTGAAAATCGGCGAATGGCATTGCCGGCACGGGCGTCTACGCCGTGATTGGCTCCTGCCGACCACCCCACTCTCCGTCGCGCTCGGCCTTAAGCCGAGCATCCACCACGCATCCATCAGCAGCCGCGGCATGGATCCTCGGCTCAAGGCCGAGGAGGACGGAGAGTGCGGTTGGCTTTCTCGCCAAACTCGCCCTCGCCTACAGAGGCAAACCGCGTCGGCTGTTTCCTCAGGCCGGCACCTTCCCTCGATCACTCCTTGCGGAACGCCCGGCTGGAAACCGAGATCGAATTTTGGCACGGGTCTTTGGCATTGGCGAACTGATAGCCATAGGCTTTATGGATAACACCGAACTCAAGGCCGTTTTCCGCGCATCGTCTGCAAAAAGCCTCGACGTCCTCCACGTCGAAGACCAGTTTGATGGTGGATTGGCCGCTCCGCTGGCCCTTGGCGGCTTGGTGCAGCATGATATTCGCACCGCCGTCCTGAGCGATGAGTTCAATGATCCTGTCGCCCGGCAGGCTGGTCGCCTTGAAACCGAAGTGCTTCTCATAAAAGCGCGCCGTTTCCTCGACATTCCCAGCATAGATCACCACCCTGTTGAGCGGCATGATGCCAGCCTCCGATTGCGCTTGCATTCGATTGACAAGAGTAGAGGGACATCACGCGTTTCGCCACGGCGCATTATTCGTGCCGCAACGCCTCGATGGGATTCAACTGCGCGGCCCTTCTCGCCGGGAAATAGCCGAAAATCATGCCGATCGCCGCTGAGAAGAGGAAGGCGACGGCGACCATTAGCGGGCTGAAGACGAAGGGCACCTTCAGGAGAGTCACGGTGCCGAAGCCGAGGCCGAGGCCCAGTATGATGCCGGTGATGCCGCCGAACAACGACAGCGCCACCGCCTCGACGAGGAACTGGGTGAGCACCTGGCTTTCGAGCGCGCCGATCGCCAGGCGGATGCCGATCTCACGGGTGCGCTCGGTGACGGAGACCAGCATGATGTTCATGATGCCGATGCCGCCGACGAGCAGGCTGATCGCAGCGACGGCGCCGAGCAGGCCGGTCAGCAGCGTCGTCGTGCCGGTCATCGCCTCGGCGATCTGGGTCATGTCGTTGACGTTGAAATCGTCCTGGCGGCCGGGCACGATCTTGCGGCGCTCGCGTAGGAGATTTTCGACATCGGACTGCACCTTCGCGGTGGAGACGCCGTCGCGCGCCGAGATGATGATCTGCGGCACGTTGCTGTTGCCGCTGATGCGCCGCTGAAACACCTTGACCGGCATGATGACGACATCATCCTGGTCGTTGCCTATGCCG
>NZ_VSZV01000315.1:0-42839 GCF_008919455.1 Rhizobium sp. PEPV16 | reverse complement strand
CTGTCGCATCTCTAACTGGCCCAACTGTCGCATTACTAAATAGCCCCTACACAACTTGGCGGCATAACGAATATTATGGAACATAAGAGTGCTCCTATCTCGAAGCGAGACTTCGTCGATTGAACCAGCTGACGACGCTGGTCGAACGGCGTAGCAAGCCTGAAATGAAGGATTGGCCTGGCGTGGGTGAATTCGCAGCCTACATAGCCGCATAGCCAAGGTTGTCACATTTTGTTGCATTGCAAGATGCCATCGGCAGGACTAACTAAAGGCCTCAATGGTTGCGAAGAATGCGCAGATTTGGCTAGCAAGCCTCTGAAATGACTTAGTATACGATTATTCAGAAGCCTTCCTGTATTACTGAAACTTAATCTGCCCTTTGCAGCCCGATTGCCTTCTCTGTGTTATTTGTTAGCAGCTGCAGCATTTGAGGAAAAGCGTCCCGTGAGTACTATTCCGACAGAGAAAACCGTGCTGGTGTTTCAGGGCGGTGGTGCTCTGGGTGCCTACCAGGCCGGTGCTTACGAAGCTTTGCATGAGGCTGGCATCCGCCCCGACTGGCTGGCCGGGATATCTATCGGCTCGATCAACTCAGCCATCATTGCCGGAAGCCCCGTCGATCAGCGTGTCGATAACCTCAGGACCTTCTGGCATCGGGTCTCGTCCGGACTGCCCGGCCACTTTCTCGGCAATGGCAATGCGATGCGCAAATGGTTCAACGAATCCTCCGCTTTTCTGGGATCTTTGACCGGCGTTCCCGGCTTTTTCACGCCGCGCGTCTTTGCGCCATGGAACATCCCGGGCGATCCGATGGCCGCGATCAGCCTTTACGACACCGCGCCGCTGCAGGATACCCTCGCCGGTCTCGTCGATTTCGACCTGATCAATTCAGGTGCCATCCGTCTCAGCCTCGGCGCGGTCGATGTTGTTAGCGGCAACTTCAATTATTTCGACAATCGCGATTGCGCTTTTTCGCCCAAACATGTGGCCGCCTCCGGGGCGTTGCCGCCGGGTTTTGCGCCCGTCGAGATCGATGGCCGCTATTATTGGGATGGAGGTATCGTTTCCAACACGCCGCTGCAGCGCATTCTCGGTGGTAGCGAGTTGGAGACAGATCTCTGCATCTTCCAGGTCGATTTGTTCAGCGCCAAGGGCGTGCTGCCGAAGGATGTCTTTGACGTCGGTGCCCGCGAGAAGGAAATCCGTTTTTCCAGCCGCACGCGGCTCAACACCGACCAGTTCCGCAAGCTTCAGTCGGTGCGCATGGCGGCCAAGAGGCTGACTGAAAAGCTGCCGCCTGAGCTGAAGGACGATCCCGATGCGAGGCTCCTTGAAAAGATCGGCAATGATTGCGCCGTGACCATGGTGCACCTGATCTATCGGCATGCCGCCTATGAAACCGGATCTAAGGACTATGAGTTTTCGCGGCTCTCCGTGGAGGAACACTGGAAGGCCGGCCATGACGATGTGGTCGAGACGCTGAACCATCCAGATTGGCTCGACCGAACGCGTCCGACCAATGGGATACGGATTTTCGACCTTGCCGAGCAACGCCTGCGTGGGAAAAAACCATGAAAATTGAAGATGTCGTGCGCAATGCCTTTGCCATGCCGCTGACCAGTCCATCCTACCCGCCAGGGCCTTACCGGTTCGTCAATCGCGAATATATGATCATCACCTATCGCACCGATCCGGAGGCCCTGCGCCGGGTCGTGCCCGAACCGCTGCAGTTCGATGAGCCGCTGGTGAAATACGAATTCATCCGCATGCCGGACTCGACCGGCTTTGGCGACTATACCGAATCCGGCCAGGTCATCCCGGTGACCTATCAAGGGGTACATGGCGGTTACGTGCATTCCATGTATCTCAACGACGACGCGCCGATCGCCGGCGGACGCGAAATCTGGGGCTTTCCGAAGAAACTGGCCGAGCCATCGCTGACATCCGTCAAGGATGCGCTGGTCGGCACGCTCGACTATGGCGGTCAGCGCGTCGCCACCGCAACGATGGGCTTCAAGCATCGGTCGCTCGACGAGGCGAAAATCCTCGAAAGCCTGAAGCAGCCGAATTTCATGCTGAAGATTATTCCACATGTCGATTGCACACCGCGCATCTGCGAACTGGTGCGCTACTATTTGGAGGACCTGACGGTGAAGGGCGCGTGGGAAGGACCGGGCGCCCTGGCGCTGTTTCCGCACGCGCTGGCGCCGGTCGCCGACCTGCCGGTGCTTGAGGTCAAATCCGCCATCCATATTCTCTCGGACCTGACGCTGGGCCTCGGCGAAGTGGTCCATGATTATCTTGCAAAATAAGGAGTCCAACCCATGAAGCTCAGGGACAAGGTCTGCATCGTCACCGGGTCGGCCAGCGGTATCGGGCTGGCGATCGCAAAGAAATACGTTTCAGAGGGTGCCAAGGTCGTCATTGCTGACTTGAAGCTCGATGCGGCGCAAGCGGCGGCCAAGGATCTGACGGCTGCCGGCCCAGGCGAGGCGATCGGTCTTGCGATGGACGTCACCAGCGAGGAAGCCGTGAACGCCGGCGTCGCCGCCGTCGTAGCCAAGTGGGGCCGTGTGGACGTGCTCGTCTCCAATGCCGGCATCCAGATCGTCAACAAGATCGAGGACTACGCCTTTTCCGACTGGAAGAAGATGCTCGCCATCCATCTCGATGGCGCGTTCCTCACTACCAAGGCTTGCGTTCCACACATGAAAGCGCAGAAGGGCGGCGCGATCATCTATATGGGCTCGGTGCATTCGCATGAGGCTTCGCCGCTGAAATCGGCCTACGTCACCGCCAAGCACGGCTTGCTCGGCCTTGCTCGCGTGGTCGCCAAGGAAGGCGGACCGGATGGCGTGCGCGCCAACGTCATCTGCCCCGGCTTCGTCCGGACGCCGCTCGTCGACAAGCAAATTCCGGAACAGGCAAAGGAACTCGGAATTTCCGAAGACGAGGTCATCAAGAAGGTAATGCTCGGCGGCACTGTGGATGCACAGTTTACCACGGTCGACGATGTCGCCGAAGTGGCGCTGCTGTTTGCCGGTTTCGAGACCAATGCTCTCACCGGCCAGTCACTGGTTGTCAGCCATGGCTGGTACATGCAGTAACGGTCGCGCTGAGGCATCGCATCTGGGTCCGTCAAGGCTCAGCGCTGTTGAATGTGCCGTCGATCCCGCGTTGCCTGCATATGGGAAGACCTTCGGCTTCGACTGCGGCCTACTCCGCCGCCGGTCCGTACAGGCCAAGCTGCTCGAGAAGCGCCCGCTGCCGGCCGGCATTTTCGGCCAGCAGACCGGTATAGCGATCGATGATCCGGTTCCGGTGGCTCGGGTCGGAGACAACGGAGAGCGCGCCGACGATCGCCGCGACCTTTTCCGAGGTCCGCCGCAATTCGTCCAGCAGTTCCGCATTGCCGCTGATCTCGCTAACCACCCGTTTCGTCACCCTGCCGATTCCGGCCGGTGTGCGGCCGCCTGCCGAGACGTATCCGTCCGGCAGATCACCCTTCAGATTGGTGACCGACTTGAAGCGGATGACATCGAAGATCTGATCGACCGCCTGCTTGGCGCCGGTCACCCGAGAAGGATGGTCGGTATCGGCGGCGGCGTGCGGCAGCAGTTCCAGCTTGCCCTTATGGCGCTCTTCGAGCGGCAGATAGGGAACCATCGGTCCGCTGAGCTTGCCGGTTACTGCATCCTTGAAGAGATCGGCGTCGATTGCCGCATGGGCAATCTTTCCTGATGACAGCGCCTGGTCGAGCGCCGCCGCATCGACGACCTCGCCCCGGTCGTAATTGACCAGCACCGCACCATCGTTCATCGCGCCGAGAATCTGCGTGTCGACCACCCCTGCGTTGGAGTAAACGCCTGTCGCAGCATCCAGCCGGCCGAGACCGATATGGACGGAGAGCACGTCGGCGCCGGTCGCCGCTTCAACCGGACTTGCGGCGTAATCGAAGCCTTCCGACTCGATCCAGCCTTGGTGATGCTGGCGCGCGTAGATCACCACCTTCATGCCGAAAACCCTGGCGAGCTTGGCGACTTCGCGGCCGATATTGCCGTAGCCGAGAATGGCGATTTTCTGGCCTTCCAGCTTGGCGGTCGGGAAATCCTTGAGCTGGCGCCCGGTATCAAAGTCGCCGTTGGCGACCATCTGATGCAGCCTGTCGACGGGCAGGTCGGGAACAACCTTGAGGATCGCCTTCATCGCCATCTGGGCAGTCGCCCGGCTGTTGATGCCGGGCGTGTTCATCCAAGGTGCCTCGCCGCCCTCGCCGTTGCCGCCGCCCCAGGAGGCCGAGCCCATATTGCCGGTACCCGCGCCGATGCGCACGCCGCCGAACGGGAAGACGGAAGCCTTCGGGATGAAGGTCGCCGCCGCGATCAGCGCGTCATACTGGCCCTTGTCCGTCTGCGGCAGGATTTCGGCCTCGGTGCTGAGATTTGGCTGGTAGAAGAAATGGATGCGGCCCTTTTCCAGCGCCGCCCTGTCGCCGATCGGGCCGGCATGGAAGACGCCGCCCTTTTCCTCGACATAGGTCCTGATTTCGCTGTCGTCGGGCTCCCCATCGGCGCCGCGGCGCAGGCCGACCAGATCGGCGATCAGCACCGTATAGGCGTGTTCGGGATCGTCCTTGCGGACCATCGCGCCGGCTTTCACAGGCGCTGCGAACGTGACGCCCTGCTTTGCCAGTTCCTCCTCGATCACGAGGATTTTGGCGCGTAGATAGGCATATTGCAGGTTTTCCAGCAGCGCGACGATATCGGCCGGCTCGCGGATGCCGCCGACCCAGGCGCGGTAGTCGCCGGGCGTTCCCGGGAATGCGTTGACGTAGCGCGCCGCATCGAGGCCGGGCTCGAACTCGCCGTTCGGATGGGTAAAGCCCTCATAGCCGAGCAGTTGCTTCGAACGAGCGATAATGCGGGCATGGATCGCAGGATCGGTGATGCCCGCATCCTCCACCTTTAACAACGTCACCGCCGCGCCGCGCCGCTCGGCATCGGTGACGGTGAGCGAAAACAGCGGGTGCGACTCGACCCAGCCGTCGATCACCGCCCGATTGGCCGCAGACCGCTTGTTGAGCTCGACCAGCGAGCCAACCCGCGCCTCGGACTGCAGGAGGCCGAAGGTGGTTTCGGCGAAGGCAAGCGCGCTGTAGGTGTTGATGACGCCGCCGAGCATGCGGTCTTCCGCGGCATCGTAAAACGGCCCGGCATCCACGGATCGCTTGGCGGAAAGCGGCTGCCGCGCGTCGATCGGCGGCGCGATCTTGAGCTGGCGCGGGATTGCCCAGGACGGATCCTGCTGGTTCTTCTCCACGAGCGCCAGGGCATGCGGCGTGAAGGAGGCGACGAAATACCCCGATACCCCGCCGATCGCCTTCTGAAACGGCATGAACAAGCAGCATTTCGCCATTACGGCGTCGACCAGCTCGGGCTCCCAAGGCATGGCGCCCAGCATCGACGTCGCGTCGAACACTGCATGGCGGTTTGCCGGATCGCCATTGATCCAGTTCAGCAGCTCGTGGATCTCGCGGCTGGTATAGGCATTGGCGCCGGTCGTCTCGTGGCCGACGCCGACGAAGATCGACACACCGAGAGCGGAAAGCTCGGCGGCCGTCGGGATCACACCTTCGGAGGCGGCAAAATGAATGCGGCTCTCGCAGCCTTTTTCGGCGAAGCGTTGCATCTCGATCAACTGTGTGGCCCAGGATTGACGGAAGAAGCCGGCCGCGCGGGACTGATCGCTTTCCGGGCGCGGTGTATCGACGTAGACGCGCTGCGAGGCGTCGTTGGCGTTCATCAGGTGCTGGACGCGGACGGTATAGCCGCTGTGGCCGCCGCCGAGTCCCACAGCCATCCGGTTCGTCTTCGGGAAGTGGAAATAGCGGTGGATCGCCCGCATCATGTCGGTCAGAATTTTATCCGCCGGGTAGCCGCGATGCATGCTGCGGGAAATTTCGGCGGTGGTGAAACCGCCGATATCGTTGCCCTTGTCGTCGAACTTGCGATAGGACTTCTCGATCCATGTATCGAAAGCGATGCGCCGTAGGCGGCTATCCACTTCGTCGGTGGTCGCATCGGTGATCGGACCGACGCCGAAAAACGGATTGGACGGCAGCCTCGGTGCTCCCGACTTCGTCAGTCGGAGCGCTTCAAGTCGCTGTTCCTGCATCTGCTCGATATTTGTCATGATCTGCCTATCTGTTTGAAAGGACGGTGGTCGAGGCGGCCAAGGTCGTGGTTATGGTATCGCGTTTCGACCATTGCCTGAATGATCTTTCCTGTGCAAAACGCGTGGCCGAAAACCCCTTCGAGGGCTGCGGCAAGAGTCGACTCCACCAGGGGTGGATATGAGTGATGCATTCCCCAATGCGGTTGCCGCGATCACAACGACGCCCCTCGTGCCACCCTTTCGACAACCCGCCATCGGCTGCCGGTTTCGCGTGGTGCCGCGCGGATATTGGCATTGCAGGCAATCTCTGATCTAGTCTGCAACTCTCTCGGCCCGGCGCTCCAGCCGCAGGCTCATACATTCAAAACGAGCGAGAGCTGTATTTCATGACCACTCACCGCTTCATTCCGACGAGCTTTCACAATGTCATCGGCTCTCTTCAGCCGGCCTTGCACATCGCCGACGGCGATACCGTCGTCACTGAGACGCTCGACGCTGCCGGGCATGGCAAGGACGGCGTCAAGCGGGCATCCGGCCCCAATCCCATGAACGGCCCGATCTTCGTGGAAGGTGCCGAGCCCGGAGATGCGCTGAAGGTCGAGATCATCAGCATGATCCCGACCAGGGAAACGGGTTTTACCCGCAGCGTCGTCGCCGCCAATGTGGTCGATCCCGAGGCGGTTCGCGACCTGCCGCCGCGCGATATCGCCATCTGGGCGATCGACCGCGAAGCCCTGACGGTACGGCTTTCCGAACCGGTTGCAGGTCAAAATTTCGTTCTGCCTCTCGCCCCGATGATCGGCTGTTTCGGTGTGGCGCCCAGCCTCGGCCAGGCGATATCGACGGCGACCAGCGGCGAGTATGGCGGCAACATGGATTATCGGCTGTTCGGCCCCGGCACCACGGTCCGCTTTCCGGTATCGGCTACCGGCGCCCTGTTCTTTCTCGGCGATTGCCATGCCGTGCAAGGGGACGGCGAGATCGTCGGAACCGGCGTCGAGACGACGTTCGAAGTCACCGTGCGGCTGACGGTGGAAAAGAAGGCCGGACTGGTCTGGCCGCGTGGGGAAACGGCCGAAGACATCTTCACCATCGGCAACGCCCGTCCCCTCGATCAGGCGCTCCAGCACGCCACCAGCGAAATGTTGAATTGGCTGGGATCGGATTACGGCCTGGACAGGACGGCGGCCAGTCATCTGCTCGGTCAGGTCGTGCGTTACGATGTCGGCAACGTCTTCGATCCGGCCTATACGATGGCCTGCCGTGTCGCCAAGAAATGGCTGCCTCGCCGATAGGCGACCGCTTCCTCAATCGTGCCGGGACAGGAAACCGGAAACGGTCGCCAGGCAAAGCTGCTTTTCTTCGACATGCGGCATGTGGCTGGAATTTTCGAAGAGCACCCATTCGCAGCCGGGAACGCGCTCGAGATAAGGCCTTACCACCAGCGGCGTCGCCTCATCGTATTTTCCCGAGATCAGCAGCGTCGGGGCTTCGATGCGGTCGAGCCTGTTCTCGATCGTCCAGTCCTTCATCGTACCGATGACGTGAAATTCCGTCGGGCCGTTCATGTTGCGGTAGACGGTGTTGTCCTCGTCCATGATCGCAAAGGTCCGCGCCACTTCAGGCGGCCACGGCACCACACGGCAGACATGGCGGTCATAGAAGATCCGCGAGGCGGCGATATAGTCCGGATCGGTGAGGCTTCCCGCCAGTTCATGCTTCAGCAGTGTGTCCTGCACCTCTTTCGGCAGTTCCTGCCTCAGCCGGTTCGCCTCCGAAACCCAGGTACGCATGTTCGCCGGCGAGTTGGCGATAACAAGTGCCTTCAGGCCTTGCGGCCGGCGCACCGCATGTTCGGCACCAAGCATGCCGCCCCAGGACTGGCCGAGGAAGGCATAGTGCTGCTGGATGCCGAGATGGGAAAGCAGCGCGTCCAGCTCCTCGAGGAACAGACCGACCGTCCAGAAGTCCGGGCCCATTTCCGGAAGTCGGGTGGAGTTGCCATTGCCGAGCTGGTCGTAATGGATGACCGGACGGCCGTCGAGGGCGGCGATATCCTTGAAGGAATCGACATAATCATGCGTGCAGCCAGGCCCGCCATGGGCAACAACGAGCGGCAGCTTGCCGCTGTCCAGCGAACCGGTGACGCGATACCAGGTGCGATAGCCGCGAAAGGGCAGATAGGCTTCTTTGGTCGTGACGTTGCCCACCGGTATCTCCATCTCTTGGCGTCATGAAAAAAATCATAACGCGACGGCGACGGCGAAGGCAGCTATCACAAGTTATAGGGTGGCCAATTATGGGTCGGCCGGTCTTCGAGCAGGCGGTAATGGGTGGCGCGCACCACGGCCTGGGTTCGGTTGCGGGCGCCGAGTTTCTTAGTCGCGGCGTTCAGATGCATCACGACAGTCGGTACGGAACGGTCGATGATGCGGGAGATTTCCTTGGCGGAGTAGCCTTCCGCCGAATGGCGCAGGCACTCGCGTTCCCGCTCGGTCAGGCGGATCGTGCCGACGCTCTTTGCCCGCGTATCGAAAAGCGAATAGGCGGTCTCATGGAAAACATGGGCAAGGAGGTTGAAGTCGGCGATATAGCGCAGGGCGTGCCGTTCGAAATCTTTGTTCCGGCCGAAACGGATGCCGGTGACTGTGGCATAGTCGCCGCGTGGCATATGAACCGGGACGGTGACGCCGGTCGACATATCGCGTTCGCTCAAATAGCGCGTCACCGGCGCCGTGTCGTCGGTCATGAAACGGTTGATCAGCGTGTCGGCGTCCGGGTCGTAGTTCCAGAAGAAGGGTGCGGAGGTGCGCAGTGCCACCTGCTGCACCGGATCGATACGGAAATAGCCGCGATTGAACCAGTAATCGTGCATATCGTCTGAGATATTCCGCAGCTTCAGCAGCGATGGTATCATGATCGCGCCGTCGAGATCGTAGGGCACCGGCGTATAGTCGTAGATCAGCGCCTCGAAGCCGATCTGCTTCATCGCCTCGAAGGCCTGGTCGATCCGGCCGTCCAGCGTTTCGTGCGCTGTAAACTGACGTCTGATCGTTGCGATGTCGTCAAGAATAGGGTCGTCAAGCATGGGCTGCTCCCGGGGTTCGGCATCGCGGCCCACCCTATCACTTCTTATAGCTGGCACTGAATGCGGTTTAAGGTAAAAATTTAGCCGTGCCCAAATATTGAGCAAGCGAAATCTTCTGCCGGAGCGATCAATGTGGCGTGAAATACGGCCGGACGAGCGGTTCGAGATCGATGTCGATGGCTATAGCGTCGTTGCCTATAGTTTCGGGACCGGCATCGAGACGGTTTTCTGCCTGAACGGCGGGCCGGGTCTGCCCTGCGATTACCTGCGCGAAGCGCATTCCTGCCTGATCGACAAGGGCTATCGCGTCGTCGCCTTCGATCAACTCGGCACCGGCGCCTCCGACCGGCCGGACGATCTCTCGCTCTGGACGATCGGCCGTTATGTCGAGGAGACGGAGACGGTGCGCAAGGCGCTAGGGCTCGACAAGGTACATATGCTCGGCCATTCCTGGGGCGGGTGGCTGGCGATCGAATATGCGCTGACCTATCCCGAAAACCTCAGGACGCTGATCCTCGAAGATACCGTCGCCGACATGCCCCATCTGATCTCGGAACTGGAACGGCTGCGCGCAGCGCTCGGTCCCGAAACCGTCTCGATGATGCAGAAGCACGAGGCGCAGGGCACTTATAATCATCCGGAATATGTCGCCGCTGTCACCATCCTCAACTACCGCCATGTCTGCCGTCTGCCGGAATGGCCGGCGCCGGTGCGCCGCTCGCTCGACGATTGGAACATGGCGCCCTACGAGACGATGCAGGGACCGAACGAGTTTCTCTATATCGGCAACCTCAAGGACTGGAACCGTATCCCCCACCTGCCGCGGCTGACGCTGCCGGTGCTCATCACAACGGGAGAGCATGACGAGTTAACGCCGGCCTGTGCGCTCAGGATGAAGCTTGCGCTGCCGAATGCCCAGCTCAAGGTATTTGCCAATGCCAGCCACATGCCGTTCTATGAGAACCCGCAGGATTATTATCCGGCGCTTCTCGATTTTCTCGCACGGCACGAGGCAGGCTGATGCAACAGGAAGCGGACCGAACCCGACGAAGACAAAGGGGCGATCGCCGTCATGCATCGCTATAAATTCGTTCTGACGCGACCGCTGCAATTCCTGCCCGTGATCTTCGGCATCAGCGTCATCACGTTCATTCTGGTCCGGCTGATCCCCGGTGACCCCGCACGCAACATCCTCGGCACGCGCGCGACGCCGGCGGCTCTCGCCAGCATCCGTGCCCAGTACGGCCTCGATCAGCCGATGTGGCTGCAATATGTCTATTTTCTCAAGAATCTTGCCAATGGCGAGATGGGCAAGTCGATCCTCTACAAGATCGACGTGCTGAAGCTGATCGTCACCCGCATCGAGCCGACTCTCGCCCTCGTCGTCTCGAGCGTCGTGCTGTCGGTCCTGATCGCGGTGCCGATGTCGGCGATCGCCGCGCGCAATGCCGGCCAGGCGCCGGATCATGCGGTGCGCATCGTCTCGACCTTCGGCATCGGCTTTCCGCCGTTCTGGCTGGGGCTGATGCTGATCATCCTGTTCAGCGTCGAACTCGGCGTGCTACCGGTCTCGGGCTATGGTGCGACGATCGGGGAAAAGCTGTCGCATCTCGTGCTGCCGAGCCTGACGGTCGCGCTGTCGCTCTCGACCGTGCTGACGCGCAGCCTGCGGGCGGCGATGATCGAGCAGCTGAAATCGGATGTCGCGACGGCGGCGCGCGCCCGCGGCATGCCCGAAGGCATCGTCTTCTGGCGGCATGTGCTGCCGAATTCGCTGGTGCCGACCATCAACCTGCTCGCCGTCAACATCGGCTGGCTGATCGGCGGCACGGTGGTTGTCGAGAGCGTCTTTGCGCTGCCCGGCATGGGACAGCTGCTCGTCAGGGCGATCTTCTCACGCGACTACATGGTGGTTCAAGGCGTCGCCATGGTCTTTGCCTGTGCCACCGTGCTTATCAATTTCATCGCCGACATCGTCACTGTCGCCGTCGATCCGAGGGTGAAGCTATGAGCATCGAGGCGATCGCCCCCGCCTCCCCTGGCTGGCGCCGGTTCTTCGGCCGGCGGCCGATGCTTGTGCTCAGTGCCGGCCTGCTGCTGTTCTTCGTGCTGCTGGCGATCGGTGCGCCCCTCGTCGCGCCTTACGACCCGATCATGCAGAATGCCGAGGTGCGCCTGCAGGCGCCTTCATTGTTGCATCCCTTCGGCACCGATAATTTCGGCCGCGATATCCTCTCCCGCGTCATCTGGGGCGCGCGCCTCGATCTGCAGATGGCGCTGATCGGCGTCATCTTCCCCTTCCTGATCGGCACGACGGTCGGCACGATCGCCGGCTTTTTCGGCGGCATCGTTGATGCGCTGTTCATGCGCCTCGTCGATATCATCCTCGCCTTCCCCTTCCTCGTGCTGATGCTGTCGATTATCGCGATCCTCGGCCCTGGTCTTGGCAGTTTCTATATCGCCATGGCGCTGGTCGGCTGGGTTTCCTATGCGCGGCTGATCCGGGCGCAGATGCTGGTGCTGAAGGGCAGCGACTATGCCGTTGCTGCCGCCAGCCTTGGCTTCAGCCGCCCGCGCATCATGTTCCGCCACCTGTTGCCGAACGCGATCGCCGGCTCGATTGTCTTTTCGATGTCCGATGCGACGCTGGTGTTGCTGAGCGGCGCTGCCGTCAGCTATCTCGGCCTCGGCGTCCAGCCGCCGATCGCCGAATGGGGCGTCATGGTCGCCGAAGGACAGAGCTTCATCACCACGGCATGGTGGATCACTTTGTTTCCCGGCCTCTCCATCGTCTGCCTCGCCTTCGGTTTCAGCATGCTGGGCGACGCGCTCGGTGAACTGCTGGGGGTGCATGAATGAGCGGCTCCCTGTTGTCCGTCCGTGATCTCACCGTCAGGGCACATGTCGATTCCGGCCCGCGCACGCTGCTCGATGCGGTATCGCTCGACCTCGGTAAGGGCGAGATCCTCGGTCTCGTCGGCGAGAGCGGCTCGGGCAAGAGCCTGTTCTGCCGTTCCCTGGTGCGCCTGCTGCCCTCCTCGCTGCTGAAGATCGAAAGCGGTAGCGTGCTGCTCGAAGGGCGCGACCTCATGCGGGTCGACGAGGGCGAGATGCTGAAAGTGCGCGGCGGCGAGATCGGCATGATCTTCCAGAACCCGACCAGCCATCTCGACCCTGTCATGCGGATCGGCGATCAGATCGCCGAGGGCATCCGCTACCATCAGGGCCTCGGCGCCCGCGAGACTCGCGCCGCGGCGACCGAAATCCTGGCGCAGGTCGGTTTTCCCGATCCGAAGCGCCAGTATGACAGCTATCCGCACGAATTTTCCGGTGGCATGCGGCAGCGGGCGATGATCGGCGTGGCGTTGTCCTGCAATCCGAAGATCCTGATCGCCGACGAGCCGACGACGGCCCTCGACGTGACTATCCAGGCGCAGATCCTGCGGCTGTTGATCGACATTCGCGATCGGCGCGGCCTGTCGATCATTCTGATCACCCACGATCTCGGTATCGTCGCCCAGACTTGCGACCGCATCGCCGTGCTGCGCGGCGGCAAGCTCATCGAAGAGGGGCCGAAGCGGACGATCCTGGCGCGGCCGCAGCATCCCTATACGATCAATCTGATTAACAGCCACCCTTCCATACCGGGCGCGATATCAGCGCCGCTGCTCGAGATTGTCGAGGCCAACCAATCGGCGAGGCCATTGCTCGAAATCGATGATCTCCATGTGCGTTTCAGAGCCGGCGGCGCCCTGTTCGGGGGCAGTGCCAAGACAGTCAGCGCCGTTGCCGGAGTCAGCCTGCAGATCATGCCGGGCGAGACGGTCGGCATCGTCGGCGAATCCGGCAGCGGCAAGAGCACGCTTGCCCGCGCCGTGCTCGGCCTCACACCGCTTTCCTCGGGTCACGTCACCTTCGACGGCCTCGATCTGGCGCTGCAGAAAAGCGCCTGCCTGGCGAAGCTCAGGCGCGAGACGGCGATGGTCTTCCAGGACCCCTATAATGCGCTTAATCCGCGGCTGACGATCGGGCAAATGCTGGCCGAGGTGCTGAAGGTGCAGGGCAAGGTCGCCAAGGCCGATATTCCGGCGCGGATCGACGCGCTGCTCGATCTCGTCGGCCTCGAATGCGAATTCGCCGGCCGCAAACCGCGCAGCATGAGCGGCGGCCAGTGCCAGCGCGCCGGCATTGCCCGAGCCCTCGCCGTCGATCCGAAGCTGATCATCGCCGACGAATGCGTGGCGGCCCTCGACGTCACCATCCAGGCGCAGATCATCGAGCTCTTCCGCGAGCTCACGGCGAAGATGAACCTCACGCTGATCTTCATCGCTCATGACCTCGCAATCGTCCGCAATCTCTGCGAACGCGTCGTCGTGATGTATCGCGGCGAGATCGTCGAGGAAGGCCGCTCCGAAGAGGTCTTCGCGCGGCCGAAGCATCCCTATACGGCGGCGCTGATCGCCGCCATTCCCGACATCGATCCTGACAAGCGGCTGCTGCAAGGCGCCGACGGCAAGGACGATCCGCATCCGATGCCGATTCAATCAATCAAACGCATGCCATAACAACGAAGGGAACGAACTCATGACAAACAGGTGGAAATCAATCGGGCTTGCAGCCTTGCTCGCCGGTCTGACGCTCAGTGCAAGCTATGCCGAGGCCGCGGGTGTGCTCACCATCGGCCGCCGCGAGGATTCGACGACATTCGATCCGATCAAGACCGCCCAGAATATCGACAACTGGGTGTTCTCCAACGTCTACGATGTGCTGATCCGCGTCGACAAGACAGGCACGAAACTCGAGCCGGGTCTTGCCGAAAGCTGGACCACCTCGGATGACGGGCTGACCTACACGTTCAAGATCCGCGACGCGAAATTTTCCGACGGTTCGCCGCTGACGGCGGAAGACGCGGCCTACAGCCTGCTGCGCATCCGCGATGACGCGGCCTCGCTCTGGAGCGATTCCTACAAGGTGATCGACACGGCCGTGGCGACCGATGCGCACACGCTGACGATCAAGCTCAAGAACCAGTCCGCGCCGTTCCTTTCGACGCTGGCGCTGCCGAATGCCTCGGTCATCTCCAAGAAGGGCATGGAATCGCTGGGCGCCGATGCCTATGGCGAAAAGCCGATCGCATCCGGCGCCTTCGTGGTCGAAGAATGGCGGCGCGGCGACCGCGTCATCCTGAAGAAGAACCCGAATTTCTGGCAGGCCGACCGCGTCAAGCTCGACGGCGTCGAGTGGATCTCGGTGCCTGACGACAACACCCGCATGCTGAACGTTCAGGCCGGCGAGCTGGATACCGCGATCTTCGTGCCGTTCTCTCGCGTCGAGGAGCTGAAGAAGGACCCGAACCTCAATGTCGACATCGACGCCTCGACCCGCGAGGATCATCTCCTGATCAACCATGCGCATGGCGATCTCGGCAAGAAGGAAGTGCGCCAGGCGCTCGATATGGCGATCGACAAGAAGGCGATCGTCGATACCGTCACCTTTGGCCAGGGCACGGTCGCCAACTCTTATATTCCGAAGGGTGCGCTGTACCATTACGCCGATAACCTGCAGCGCCCCTACGATCCCGAGAAGGCCAAGAAGATGCTGGCGGATGCGGGTGTCTCCAACTTGACGCTGAACTATCTCATCCGCGCCGGCGACGAAGTGGACGAGCAGACGGCAGTGCTTGTGCAGCAACAGCTTGCCAAGGCCGGCATCACTGCGAACCTGCAGAAGGTCGATCCAAGCCAGGAATGGGATATGACGGTTGCCGGCGACTACGACATCTCGGTCAACTACTGGACGAACGACATTCTCGATCCGGACCAGAAGACGACTTTCGTTCTCGGCCACGATTCCAATAACAACTATCTGACCAACTACAAAAACGAGGCGGTCAAGGAATTGGTGGCGAAGGCCCGTCTCGAGCTCGACCCGAAGAAGCGCGAACAGATGTATGTTGATCTGCAGAAGATGGCAAAGGACGACGTCAACTGGATCGACCTTTATTACAGCCCCTATATCAACGTCTCGCGCAAGAATATCGAGAACTTCTATCAGAACCCGCTCGGCCGCTTCTTCCTGGAAGACACGGTCAAAAACTGAGTTCGGGCAGTATGCAGATGCTCCGCCGCCGTAAAGGCGGCGGAGCTTCATTGATTGCTGCGGCACGTGGCTGGGGCGCTTGCTTACTCGGCGGCCGCGAGCTTGTCCTGCGTCCTGGTGTCGAAGTCGCTGGCGTCGTGGCGCTCGTGCAACTGGCTAGAGGGCTCGCCGGAGAGGCGGTTGACCATCCGGCCGCGTTGTACGGCCGGCCTGCTATGGATGGCGTCGGCCCAGCGCAGCACGTTCTTATAGTCCTCGACCTGCAGAAACTCGGCTGCACCGTAGGTCCAGCCCTTCACCAACCCGCCATACCAAGGCCAGACGGCAATGTCGGCGATCGTATATTCGCTGCCTGCCAGATATTCGCTTTCGGCCAGGCGACGATCGAGCACGTCGAGCTGACGCTTCACTTCCATGGCGAAGCGGTCGATCGCATATTCGATCTTCGTCGGCGCATAAGCGTAGAAATGGCCGAAGCCGCCGCCGAGATAAGGCGCGCTTCCCATCTGCCAGAACAGCCAGGATAGGCATTCGGCCCGCGCGCTCGGCTCGGTCGGCAGGAAAGCGCCGAATTTTTCGGCGAGATAGGTGAGGATCGCACCGGATTCGAAGACGCGGATCGGTGTCGCACCGCTGCGGTCCATCAAAGCCGGTATCTTGGAATTGGGATTGACTGCGACGAAGCCGCTTCCGAACTGATCGCCGTCGCCGATCTTGATCAGCCAGGCGTCATATTCCGCACCTTCATGGCCAAGGGCCAGCAGTTCCTCGAGCAGGATGGTGACCTTCTGGCCGTTCGGGGTGCCGAGCGAATAGAGCTGCAGCGGATGGCGACCGATCGGAAGCTCCTTCTCATGCGTCGGTCCCGCGATCGGGCGGTTGATACTGGCGAACTGGCCGCCATTCGCCTTGTTCCAGGTCCAGACCTTCGGGGGTGTATAATCGGAAGAACCGCTCATCTTTCAAAACTCCTGATATTGGTCAGACAGAGCGCGGCGTCAGTTTGGCCGCCGCATTTTTCCTGACATAGCAGAGGCGATAAGGTTTTGTCAGAGGTGTCGGAGCGGCTTCACACAATCGTCAGAATGTTGGCCAAGCCCATGGCTCTACCCCTCATATTCGGTTGCTGCGACGATTGATTGACCATCGCGATCAGTTTTCGGTTCCAGAGAAAGCGATGATCTCGTCCAACTGCCCGACGAGCACGCGGCTCCCCTCCACGTCGCCGGCCATCCTGGAGAAGACGTCCGCCATGCCGCGGAAGATGGTCGCGGCCGGATCCTCTTCTCCGAGGAAATCGGCAATCTCGTGCATTTCGGCAACCCATCGATAGGCTTTCGGATACATGTCGGGTATGGATGTCGACAGCTTGCTGTCGATGTCGGGAAGGCTTTCGGAGAGCTCCGCCTTCAGACTTTCGGCAGCACCCGAACGCGATGCGGCGAGCAGCATGGCGGTGCCGAGGCCGACAAATCCCTTGTTGATGCCGGCATAACACATCTTCAGTGCCGAGGCGGCGCCGAGCGGTCCATCGAGCCGGCGGATCCGCAGGCCGCAATCCTCGAGCGGCCTGCTTCGCTCCGCGGTATCGCCGCTGATATAGATGGTCGGACCTGATGTGCCGGGGACCGGCGGCCCCCCGATGATCGCCCCATCAAGCACTTCCACACCGCTGCCTTCGAAGCGTGCCGCCAAAGCCTGCATCGTTTTCGGCGCAATCGCGTTGAGGTCGATCAAGGGCGGCGGCGCTTGCATCCCCGACGATATGTCCGCGACGAGGTCGGCGACCTTGATCGCCTCCGCCGGTGGAACGATCGACAGGATCAGCTCGGCCTTCGTCAGCTCCTGGCAGCCGACCGGGACCATGCTGGCTGCCTTTGCCCGGGCAATCGTCTGCTCGCTCCTGCCCTCGAGGTAAGTCAGCACCGTGGCGCCGTGGTCGATCAGCCGCCTGGCGACAGCACTTCCCATCGCACCCGATCCGATAATCGCAAAATTCGGCATGTGAACCTCAATCAGTAACGACATCGGGTCAGAAATGTTGCTGATGGCCATGCCGTCAACTGCGACGATTCAGCCGGAGGTTCGTTCCGAAGCAGCTGGCGGTTTCATGCGCGCTACCGTTGCGGCACTTTTTCTTGATATTCGTCAATGCCGGGACGGTCGACACCGATATGATCGGTGCTATCATTCGCATTCAAGGATATGGATTTCAATGTATCGGACGATCATCTGCGGCATCGGCATGGGTCCCCGCGCAACGGCCAGCCGCCTTCTGCGCCGGGCTGCTGCGCTGATGGACGAAGGCGGCAGCATCGTTGTCATGCACGTCATCGAGAATATCCCGCACCGTCACCTGACGGAGCTTCCCGAGGAATTCGAAACGACCGCCATCGTCGACGCCGAAAAGAAACTAGCATCGCTCTGCAAGGAGCTGGGAATTCCGGCGATGATCGAGGTTCGTATCGGCGTTGCCGCCTCCCTGCTCGTCTCCAGCGCAAGGGAGAAATCGGCCGATCTTATCCTGGTATCATCCCATGTGACCGATATCACCGACTACGTCTTCTCCTCGATCGTCGACAAGGTCGTGCGCCATGCCGGGTGCTCGGTTCTTATCGATCGACGCCCCGATCACGCGCAGGAAAGCTCGGCGTCCCCGGCGGAAGACGCCGCGTTGTTCTAAGCTCTACAGAGCTTGCGTGACAGCGGGCGCTTTATCGGATTGACGTCAACCAGCGCGGCCGGCCTCCCCTCCCCGGCGGCGGCCCGACAACCTATATCATTGCCAAGCCAACCTGCAGTATTCGCTGCCCGACCGGAGACATGTATGAGCCAGGATCCCTACGAGCTTCTGGGCGTGAAACGCGATGCGACGCAAAAGGATATTCAAAGCGCGTTCCGCAAGCTCGCCAAGAAACTTCACCCCGACCTTAACCCCGGCGACAAAAAAGCTGAGGAACGGTTCAAGCAAATTTCAACGGCCTACGAGATATTGAGCGATGAGGAAAAACGCGGACGCTTCGACCGCGGCGAGATCGATATCACGGGCGCCGAGCGGACGCAGCGCAATTATTACCGCGACTACGCGTCGAAGAGCGGGCCTGGCGATCCCTACCACAACAGCGCCGGCTTTGCCGATTTCAGCGATGCCGACGATATCTTCGCCAGCTTCTTTTCACGTCGTGCCGGCGGCGGCCAGACCCGTGGTCGTGGCCGTGACCGGCAATTTTCCATGGAGGTCGACTTTCTCGAGGCCGTCAACGGCACCAGGACGGAGGTCAAGATGCCGAATGGTCCGGCGCTCGACGTACAGATCCCGCCGGGGACGCGCGACGGCCAGACCTTGCGGTTGCGCGGCAAGGGCGAGCCGGGCATCGGCGGTGGGCCGGTGGGCGATGCCCTGATCGAAATCCGTGTGCGCCCGCACCGCTTCTTTATGCGAGACGGCGACGATATCCGCCTGGAACTGCCGATCTCGCTCAGTGAGGCCGTGCTTGGTGGCAAGGTTCGCGTTCCGACGCCGTCGGGAGCGGTCAATCTGACGCTGCCGCCTCATTCGAACACGGGCAAGGTCCTGCGTCTCAAGAGCAAAGGTGTTTCAAAACGCGGCGGCGGACACGGCGACGTCTACATCTCGCTGAAGATCGTGCTGCCCGACGCCCCGGATGAGCGGCTGACCGCCTTGATGAAGGAATGGGCGACGGCAAACTCCTACGATCCGAGAAAGAACATGGAGGCTTGATCATGGATGATCTCGAATTCCGTCTTTACTTGAAAATCGACATCGTTCAGCTCGACCTCTGGATCGAACAGGGTTGGCTGATCCCGGAGATATCAGGCGGCCAGAGGCAATTTCGCGACGCCGACGTCGCACGCGCCCGGCTGATCCTGGACCTCATGGGAAACATGGGTGTCAACGAAGCCGGCGTCGATATCGTCATGGAGCTGGTCGACGAGTTGCACGGCCTGCGGGGAACGATGGGCAAGCTGATGACCGCCATCGGCAAGCAGGAGCGGGATGTTCAGCGCCGGCTGTTCGAGAGCCTCGAGGAGATCGACCGGTTTTAGCCAGAACCAGCTTCTACGTGGTGAACCAATAGCGGACGATGTGGAAGAATAGCGGTGCGGCGAAGGTGATGGAGTCCAGGCGGTCGAGCACGCCGCCATGGCCTTCGATCACATAGCCCCAGTCCTTGGCATTGAGATCCCGCTTGATGGCCGAGAGCACGAAACCGCCGAAGAAGCCCGCGACGACGATGACCGTGCTGATGGCAGCGGCCTGCAGTGGCGAGAACGGCGTCAGGCGATAAAGCAGCGTTCCCACGAGGATAGCCGAGGCGCCGCCTCCGATCAGCCCTTCGATCGTCTTCGACGGGCTGATATTCGGCGAGAAACGGTGCTTTCCGAGGAGTTTGCCCCAGACATACTGGAAGACGTCGCTGAGTTGCACGACCACGACCAGATAGACGAGAAGGAGCGCCGACGGCGTGCCGGTTTCCAGCATGAGCAGGGCGGGAGCGTGGCTGATCGAATAGACCGTCAGCATCAATCCCCATTGGACTCTGGCGGTCCGCGCGAGGAATTCGTTGACGTCACCCGTCAATGTCGCCACTGCCGGCAGGATCAGGAAGGCATAGACCGGGATGAAGATCGCGAACAGGCCGTACCATTCCGTCCCGAGCAGCACGTAATGCAGCGGCAGCACAACGAAGAAGGATAGGAAAAGCGCCAGGTGATCGCCGCGCCGCGATGGTGTCAGCGTCCAGAATTCGCGAAGCGCCATAAAGGACAGGAATGCGAACAGGATGACCGTCGCCGTGTCGCCGAGCAGGATCGCGCCGCCGAACACCGCGACCATGATCCACCAGGAGCGAATACGGGCGTTGAGGTTTTGGACGGTGGCGACTGAACCGGGTTCGGTCGCGCGCCGCTGAAGGATAAAACCGATGGCCGAGGCGACGGCAAGCAGGCCGAGGATCGCGGCCAGCACGATGGAGAACAGGCTGGTCATGCGCTATGCCCCCCATCTGCAAGCTCAATGACCGCGGCACGGGCGCGGGCCAGGAATTCGGTCTTTTCCTCGCCTGGTTCGACGCGGAGCGGCTTGCCGAAGCGCGCCGTGCAGGTGATCGGGACGATCAGCATGCTTCCCTTAGGCAGGATGCGCTGAAGGTTATCGAGATGGATCGGCACGAGATCGACATCCGGAAAACGGCAGGCGAGGCGATAGATGCCGCTGCGGAACGGGGCGATCTCATCGTTGGTGCTTCTCGTTCCTTCCGGGAAAATCAGGACTGAGCGCCCCTCCTCAAGCAGGCGCTCTATCGGAGCCAGCGGGTCGATGTCCGGCGGAGGCTTGCGGTCTATCAAGACGGCGCGCAGGCCTTTCTCTGCGATGAAACGGCGAAAGGCGCTCGTTCCCCAATAGTCCCGCGCCGCAACCGGATGGGTCATCCGGCGCACCGGCCAGGGCAAGGCGGCCATGACGGCGACGGTATCGATATGGCTGTTGTGATTGGCGAAATAGATGCGGCGACTGGGATCGGGCGCGCAGCCCCGCCACTCGCTTCGGGCGCCGACCAGGATACGGACGAGCAGCACGAGAAACCGACGGATAATCGCGATCATAGTCTCTCCAGGGAATGTTTCAGCCTCAACGTGCGGGTGATGCAGGTGACAAGGCTGCCGGCAGCGATGACCGCGCATGCCAGGATCAGCGACCAGCGGCTGCCGGATATCAGCGTCTCGACGCTCTGGGCGAGGAGGCCCGCCGTCAGCACCGCCATGCGGCGCTGCTTGGCCATGACGCCGCTGAAGTCCTGGGGAAGTCCGACCGATCCTCCGAAGACCCTGATATAGGCGGTGAGTGCGGCAAGCAGCGCAGCCAGCCAGCCGAGCCAGCCAAAGCCGCAGGCATAGCCGGCCGCGACGAGAAACAGGCTGTCGGCGACCCGGTCGGGAAATTCATTATAGAGCGGCCCGCTCTTAGTTTTCTTGCCGCCTTCGATTGCGACCATTCCGTCCAGCAGATTGCAGACGAGCCGCAGTTGCACCGAGATCGCGGCACAAACCATGGCAATCGGATGTGTTGTGAAAACGATGAGCGCTGCGCCTATACCCGCGAATACGACCGATAAAAGCGAAATGCCGTTTGGTGTCGCGCCGCTCCGCGCCAGCCACGCGCTGAGGCCGATGGCCCAGGACGACGACCGGCTCGCGATCGGTCGCCGCGAGGCGCCCTCTTCTTCCCCCATTTCATGTCCCCCAACCCCTATCCTCCTTGCTTATCCTGCCAATTGCGTCGCGCCAAGCCGCGACGCCATACAGTTCGGAAAAAATGGCTGCAGAACGCAAGGCGCAACAGATTGAACAGCCTGATTTTTAAGCCCATTCGCTGCTTGACACATTTTTGGGCGCTACTATGATTTTTGAACCAAATGGTAAAAAAGGGGAACAATCAATGACCAAAGATATCCTGATTTCACGCCGGGCAGTGATCGCGTCGGGCATTGCGCTTGGGGTCAGCGGCTTTGCCCCGCTGGCAAGGGCGGCTGCGCCGCTGAAGGTTGCCGGCATTCATGCGTCGCCGGTCGAAAATGCCTGGAACTCCTGTCTGCACAAGGCGCTGCAGGACGCGGCCAAGGAAGGCGTGATCGAATATGTCTTCTCCGAAGGCGTCTCCGGCACCGATTATCCGCGCGCCATGCGCGAATATGCCGAACAGGGCAACAAGCTGATCATCGGCGAGGCCTACGCGGTGGAGAAAGAGGCCCGGCAGGTCGCGACCGACTATCCCGACACCGCTTTCGTGCTGGGTTCGAGCGGCGAGCAGGCCGGCGACAATTTCGGCGTCTTCGGCACCTGGAACCATGACGGCGCCTATCTCGCAGGCATGCTGGCGGGCAAGATGACCAAGTCGAATGTCGTCGGTTCGGTCGGCGCCATTCCGATCCCCGAGGTCAACATGCTGATCAATGCGTTCGCGGCGGGTGTCAAGGCGGTCAACCCGGATGCAAAACACCTCGTCTCCTTCATCGGCACCTTCTTCGATCCGCCGAAGGCCCGTGAAGCCGGTCTTGCCCAGATCGACGCCGGCGCCGACATCCTGTTCGGCGAGCGCATCGGTACTGCCGATGCCGCCAAGGAGCGCGGCATCAAGTCGGTCGGCTCGCTGATCGACTATACGCCACGTTATCCGGATACGGTGTTTGCCAACGCCATGTGGTACTTCCGCCCGATCCTGGACGCTGCGATCGCCGATGTCGCTGCCGGAAAGCCGGTCGGCAGGAACTACACGTCCTACGGCCTGATGAAGGAAGGCGGCAGCGATATCGTCTTCGTGAAGGGCGTGGCGCCTGCCGAGGCAGAGGCTGCGATGGAAGCCAAGCGGGCGGAGATCAAGGCCGGCACCTTCGAAGTTCCGAAGATGATGGACGAGCCGAAGTAATTCGGCTGATGCAGGGCGATGCGACCGACCTGGCGGCAGCGATCAGGAATGGCAATCTGAGCGCTGCAGAGGCGATGCAGGCTTCTCTTGAGGCAGCTGCGCGGCAGGAGCCGCTCGGCGCTATCGCTAATCTCGATGCCGCGATGGGCCTCGCCTCGGCCGACGACCGTGACCTGGAACGGCGGAGCGCGCCCGATCGCTTTGCCGCCAGGCCCTTTGCCGGCGTGCCGACCTTGGCGAAGGATCTTGGTGGCCCCTTTGCCGGGCTGCCGGTCACGGCCGGTTCCCGTCTCTTCGCAAGAAAAGGCGGCGAAGCGGACTCCGATCTGGCTGCTCGTTTCCGCGACGCCGGCTTTTGCCTCTTCGGCCTGACGACGAGTCCGGAATTCGGCCTGTCGCTCGCCAGCGAACCGGCGATCGGGCCGATCTGTCGCAATCCACTCGATCCGGCACGAACCGCGGGCGGCTCCTCCGGCGGGGCGGCGGCAGCGGTCGCCGCCGGGATCGTCGCGATTGCGCATGCCACCGATGCCGGCGGTTCGATCCGTGTGCCCGCCGCCTGCTGTGGCCTCGTTGGAATGAAGCCGACACGCGGCGCCATCCCGGGCGGGCCATCTTTCGGCAACCACCTTGCCGGCATTGCGAGTGAACTCGCGGTCTGCCGTTCGGCGCGGGATACGGCGCTGATTTTCGACAGGCTGAGCGGCAAATCACGAGGACCTTTTCCGGACCCCTCCCCTGTCGATAGCGACAACGGCCGTTTGCGGATCGGCCTGCTTGCCGATACCGGCTCGGCCTACCCGACGGAGGGCATTCGGCTCGCAGCCGTAGAGGCTGCTGCCCGTGTACTGGAGAGCGACGGACACGAGATCGTTCCGCTGAACTGGGCCGAGTTCGAATGGAGCGTCACTTCAAGCGGCCGCGCCTTCGCCGATATCGTCTCCGTCAATCTCGCAGCACTCATGAAGACGGCGGCTCTCGATGAAGGCAGGGCTGAGCCACTGACGCAGGCCTTCGCCGCGTGCGGACGGGCGCTGTCGGCGACATCGCTCTGGAACACGTTGAACGATGCCGTCCTGGTGAGCCATAAGCTCTGGGCGCTATTCGACAGGGTCGATTGCATCCTGATGCCGATGCTGTCCTCCGCACCTCTTGCGATCGGCTCCTTTCCGTCCGATCATGCCGACACGGATCTGCATCTCGAGCGGATGACGGCATTTGCGCCGCTTGCCTGCCTCGCCAATATTTCGGGTTTTCCTGCATTGACACTGCCTTTCGGACAGGATGAGCACGCCATGCCGCTGCCGGTGCAGATCATGGCGCCGATGGGTCACGAGCCGCGTCTGCTGTCGCTTGCCGCGCGCCTGGAGGCCGAAGGCCGATGGCAGCATCGTTTTCCAGTCGCGGGATTGCCGTCATGACCGGGTCTGTGCTGGAGATAACAGGCGTCAGCAAGCGCTTCGGCGACAATCTCGCCAATGACGATATCTCTATGACGCTTGCCAGGGGTGAGGTCGTGGCCCTGCTTGGCGAGAACGGCGCCGGCAAGACCACGCTGATGAGCATTCTTTTCGGCCATTACATGCCCGATGCAGGCCGTATTCTGATCGAAGGCATGGAGGTACCGCAGGGCAAGCCACGTGCAGCGATCCGCGCCGGTGTCGGCATGGTGCATCAGCATTTCTCGCTCGCGCCCAATCTGACCGTTCTCGAAAACGTCATGACCGGCACCGAAAGACTTTGGTCCTGGCGCTCGGGAACATCAGCGGCGCGCAAGAAGCTCATGGCAATTTCCGAGCGCTTCGGCCTTAAGGTCGATCCGGATGCCCGTCTTGGCGACCTGTCGGTCGGCGAACAGCAGCGCGTCGAGATCCTCAAGGCGCTCTATAACGATGCCCGCATCCTGATCCTCGACGAGCCGACAGCAGTGCTGACCAATATCGAGGCCGAACGGCTGTTCACAACGCTAAGGGAAATGGCCCGCCAGGGCCTGTCGCTGATCTTCATCTCCCACAAACTCGACGAGGTGATGGCAGCGGCCGACCGCATCGTCGTGCTGCGCGGCGGCAAGATGGTTGCCGAACGCAAAGCGTCGGAAACCAGCAAGGCGGAACTCGCCGAGCTGATGGTCGGCCGTCGCGTGACGCGGCCCGTGCGCGAGCCGTCGACACCGGGGGCCGTCGCCCTGGAAGCGGCCGATGTGACGGTACGTATCGACGGCGTCGATCGGCTGAAATCGATTAGCTTCCGGCTGCACCAGGGCGAGATCCTCGGCATCATCGGCGTTTCCGGCAATGGCCAGGCGGCGTTGGCGCATCTTCTCTCCGGCACGCTGTCGCGTAGCGGTGGCGACCTTCTGCTGTTCGGGGAGGCCATCGGCAATTTCAGTGTCGTCGATGTTGTCGACGCCGGCATCGGCCGCATTCCCGAGGACCGCAACGAAGAGGGCGTGATCGGCGAAATGGCGATCTGGGAAAACGCCGTGCTGGAGCGCATCGCCTCGCCTGCCTTTTCGCGCCATGGCCTCGTCAACCGCAAGGCGGGCATGGCCTTTGCCAGGGAGATCATCGACGGATTCGATGTCCGCGGCGGCGGGCCAGCCATCCGGACCCGGCTGCTCTCCGGCGGCAATATGCAAAAGCTCATTCTCGGCCGCAACCTGCATCGGCGGCCGCGCATCCTGATTGCCGCGCAGCCCGCGCGCGGCCTCGATGAAGGAGCCGTTGCGGCCGTGCACGCACGCCTGCTCGAAGCCCGCCGGCAGGGTACTGCCGTGCTGCTGATCTCGGAAGACCTCGACGAGGTGATCGCGCTTGCCGATCGCATACAGGCAATCGTCGGTGGCCGCCTGTCACCGCCCGTCGAGGCTGAAGACGCCGATGCGCGCAGGCTGGGGCTGATGATGGCCGGCGAATGGCAGGAAAACCCAGAGGCCGGTCATGCGATTTGAGCGCCGCGAGCACCGTCCGCTTTACCTGCTGATCGTCACGCCTGTGATCGCGGTCATCGCAGCGCTGGCGCTGGCCGGCATCCTGATATCAATCGCCGGCGCGCCTGTTCTCGATGCCTATTGGCGCATCCTGACCGGGGCCTTCGGCTCGCGGCTGTCAGCGACCGAAACGCTGACGCGGGCAACGCCGCTGATGCTGACAGGGCTTGCCGCCGCCGTTGCTTTCCGGGCGCGGCTCTGGAATATCGGTGCCGAGGGCCAGTTCTATCTCGGCGCCATCGCCGTTGCCGCGGCAAGCTCGAAACTGCTGGGCAATCTTCCCGCCCCCATCCTCATTCCGCTGCTGCTGCTGGTCGGCGCCATTGCCGGCATGGTGCTGATCTTGATCCCGCTCTGGCTCAGGCTGCGCTTCTCGGTCGATGAAGTCGTCACCAGCCTGCTCTTGAACTTCATCGCCGTGCTCTTCGTCTCGATGCTGATCGATGGCGTTCTCAAGGATCCGCTGGCCTTTGGCTGGCCGCAGTCGCAATCGGTCAGCGATCACGCCATGCTGCCGAAGCTGATCGCCCGCTCGCGCCTGCATATCGGCTTTGCGATCGCGATCGCTCTGGCCGTCGTCGTCCATTTCATCCAGTCGCGCACCGTGTTCGGCATGCAGTCGCGCGCCGCGGGCCTCAATCCCGGCGGTGCAGTCTTTGCCGGCGTCCCGCTCGGCAGAACGCTGGTGAAAGTCGCCTGTCTCTCGGGCGGGCTTGCAGGGTTGGCGGGAGCGATCGAGGTGATGGGGGTCAAGGGTTATGTGACGACCGACCTGTCGCCCGGTTTCGGCTATGCCGGCATCGTCGTCGCCATGCTCGCCAACCTCAATCCACTCGGGGTCGTCTTCGCCGCCATTTTCACGGCCACCATGTTCGTGGGTGCGGATGGCATGAGCCGCGGCCTCGGCATCCCCACCTATATTGCCGATGTCACGGTGGCGCTGTCGCTGCTGACGATGCTGATCGCATTGTTCTTCACCCAATACAGGATCCGGCGATGATGCAGCTGTTCGACATCATCGCTTCCGCCGGGCTCTGGGCGGCAATCCTGCGGATCGCCACGCCGCTGATTTTCGGCACGCTCGGCGCACTGCTTTGCGAACGGGCTGGTGTGCTCAATCTCGGCATTGAAGGCATCATGACCTTCGGCGCGATGATCGGCTGGCTTTCCGTCTATCACGGCGCCGATCTCTGGACCGGCCTGCTGATTGCGGCGCTGGCCGGCGGCGTCTTCGGTCTGCTGCACGCGGGCCTGACGGTGACGTTGGGTCTCTCCCAGCATGTCTCCGGACTCGGCGTCACGCTCTTTGCCTCCAGCTTCAGCTATTATGTCTTCCGGCTGATCGTGCCGCTTGCCAATACTCCGCCCACCATCGTGCCGTTCCAGCCGATCGCCATTCCTGGTCTCTCGACATTGCCGTTCATCGGCCCAGCCTTCTTCACGCAGACGGCGCCGACCTATCTCGCGATCGCCATTGCCCTGCTGATGGCCTACATCATCTTCCGCACGCCAGTCGGCCTTGCAATCCGCATGACTGGCGAAAACCCGCATGCGGCGGAAGCCCAGGGCGTCAATCCGATGAAGGTGCGTTATGGCGCGGTCATCATGGGAAGCGCGCTGATGGGAATGGGCGGCGCTTTCCTGACACTGTCGGCCTTCAACAGCTTTTTCCCGACCATGGTGCAGGGGCGTGGCTGGATTTGCATCGCGCTCGTCGTCTTCGCCTCCTGGCGGCCGGGCCGCGCGCTGTTCGGCGCGCTGCTCTTTGCCTTCTTCGATGCCTTTCAGCTTCGGCTGCAAACCGCGCTGAGCGGGCTCGTGCCCTATCAGCTCTTCCTGATGACCCCCTATATCCTTTCCATTGCCGCCCTTGCCGTCATGGCCCGCCGCGCCCGCGTTCCGCAGGCACTGATGCAGCCCTATCGCCGCGGCGAACGCTGAAACCGCCCACATCCAATGAGGTTCCGATGTTCGATCTGATCGTCAGAAATGCAAATCTCCCCGATGGCCGAACCGGCATCGATATCGGCGTCCAGGGCGGCAAGATCATCGCTGTCGAGCGCAATCTCCCGGCGCAGGCGGGGGAAGAAATTGACGCAACCGACCGGCTGGCCAGTCCGCCCTTTGTCGATCCGCATTTCCATATGGACGCCACCCTGTCGCTCGGGCTGCCGCGCATGAACGTCTCTGGCACCCTGCTCGAAGGTATCGCGCTCTGGGGAGAGTTGCGCCCGATCGTAACGAAGGAGGAATTGGTCGATCGTGCGCTACGCTATTGCGATCTCGCGGTCACGCAGGGGCTGCTCTTCATCCGCAGCCATGTCGATACCAGCGATCCCAGACTGGTGACCGTCGAGGCGATGATCGAGGTTCGGGAGAAGGTCGCGCCGTATATCGATCTGCAGCTGGTCGCCTTCCCCCAGGATGGCTATTACCGCTCGCCGGGCGCGATCGACGCGCTCAACCGCGCCCTCGACATGGGGGTCGACATCGTCGGCGGCATTCCCCACTTCGAACGGACGATGGGGGAAGGTACGGCGTCCGTCGAGGCGCTCTGCCGCATCGCCGCCGATCGCGGCCTGCCCGTCGACATCCATTGCGACGAAACCGACGATCCGCTCTCGCGCCATATCGAGACGCTGGCCGCGGAAACCATCCGCTTCAGCTTGCAGGGACGCGTCGCCGGCTCGCATCTGACCTCGATGCATTCGATGGACAATTATTACGTCTCCAAGCTCATCCCGCTGATGGCGGAGGCCGAGATCAACGTCATCCCCAATCCGCTGATCAACATCATGCTGCAGGGCCGGCACGACACCTATCCGAAGCGCCGTGGCATGACCCGCGTGCGCGAGCTGATGGATGCCGGGCTCAATGTCTCCTTCGGGCACGATTGCGTCATGGACCCCTGGTATTCGATGGGGTCGGGCGACATGCTGGAGGTCGGCCATATGGCGATCCATGTCGCGCAGATGGCCGGCATCGACGACAAGAAGAAGATCTTCGACGCGCTGACGGTCAATTCGGCAAAGACGATGGGGCTTGAGGGCTACGGCCTGGAAAAGGGATGCAATGCCGACCTCGTCATCCTCCAGGCCAGCGACACGCTGGAAGCGCTGCGGCTGAAACCCAACCGGCTGGCGGTGATCCGCCGCGGCAAAGTCATCGCCAGATCGGCGCCGCGCATCGGCGAGCTTTTCCTCGACGGACGCCCGGCACGGATCGACGGCGGGTTGGATTATACACCTCGGTATTGAGGTGCGGTGAAAGCAAAAGGGCCGCGAAGCCGCGACCTCCTCAATCCGCTTGGCCTGGAGCCTATTTCTTCGAAGCCTCGTAGAGCGCCTTTGTTTCCGCGTTCATCGGGTAGAGGCCGGGCAGCGGTACGCCCTCATCGATCCTGGTCATGATCCAGGCTTCCATGCGCTCCTGTTCCGGCGCTTCGGCCAGCACCACCTCGAGCAGATCGGCCGGGATCAGCACCGCGCCGTCCTGGTCGACGACGATAATGTCGTCAGGGAAAACAGCCACGCCGCCGCAGCCGATCGGCTGCTGCCAGGCGACGAAGGTGAGGCCGGCGACCGACGGCGGTGCTGCGACGCCACGGCACCAGACCGGCAGATTGGTGTCAAGCACGCCGGCAAGGTCGCGTACGACGCCGTCGGTGACGAGGGCGGCAACGCCTCTCTTCTGCATGCGGGCGCAGAGGATATCGCCGAAGATGCCGGCATCGGTAACGCCCATCGCGTCGACGACGGCGACACAGCCTTCCGGCATCGCTTCGATCGCGGCGCGCGTTGAGATCGGCGAGGCCCAGGATGCCGGCGTCGCCAGATCTTCGCGAGCCGGAACGAAGCGCAGGGTGAAGGCCGGGCCGACGATGCGCGGCTGGCCGGGCTTCAGGGGAACGGCGCCGCGGATCCAGACGTTCCGCAGGCCCTTCTTCAGAAGAACGGTCGTCAGGGTCGCCGTCGAGACGGTCTTGAGAATTGCTATCGCTTCAGCGCTGAGGGCCATCGGTGTTCGGTTCCAATTCGGTTTCTGTCAGATGCTCTGGATCATGCCGCCATCGACGCGGATCACCGATCCGGTCAGATAGGAGGCAGGCTCGCTCGCCAGGAAGGTGACGACATTGCCATATTCTTCCGGCCGGCCATAGCGGCCGAGCGGAATGCTGCCGGTGCTCTCAGTGACGACGTCATCGATGGAGCGGTTTTCGCGTTTGGCCTTCTGCTCGTCGAGGAAGGTGATGCGGCCGGTGGCGATCCGGCCCGGCAGGACGATGTTGACGGTGATGCCGTCGCGCCCGACCTCGCGCGCCAGAGTTTTCGACCAGCCGACCAATGACAGGCGCAACGCGTTGGAGATGCCGAGATTGGGGATCGGCGCGACCACGCCCGACGAGGTCGAGGTGACGATGCGCCCCCATTTGCGCGCCCGCATCTGGGGCAGCACACGATCGGTAATGGCGATGACTGAGAGCACCATGCTTTGGAAATACTGGTTCCACACCGTCGGATCCTGGCCGGAGACGGTGGTCGGCGGTGGGCCGCCGGTATTGTTGACGAGGATGTCGACCGGTCCGAACTGCCGTTCGATTGCAGCGACATGCGCATCGATCGAACCGAGATCGGAAAGATCCCATTGCAGTGCCAGCGCCTTGCCGCCTTCGGATTCGATCGCAGCCGCGATCTTCTCAGCAGCGGTGAGATCGATATCCGCCGCGGCAATTCTAGCGCCTTCGCGCGCAAGCTTGGCGGCTATCGCGCTGGCCAGTCCGCCGCCGGCGCCAAGCACCAGAGCCGTCTTGTCCTTCAGGCCGAAATCCATTCATCCATCTCCTCATAGGGTCGGGCCATCTTTCGGAGCAATGGATCGTAAATAAAATATGGCTTCTGCTTGGTTCAAGAGATAGAAAAACTATCGATGGACACGCGTTTTCTCGAAACCTTCATTGTCGTTGCCGAGCGGCACTCGCTGGCGGAGGCGGCCCAGCGGCTGAACCTCACGCCTGCCGCCGTTGCCCAGCGTATCCGCGCATTGGAGGCCGAGCTCGGGGTGCGGCTGCTGGTGCGCTCCGGCCGCGTGATGCGGCCGACGGAAGCCGGTTTTGCCATTCTCGAACGTTGCCGGGATCTGGTGCGCGATACACGCGACCTGAAGGCGATGGCCGGTACCGCTACGATTTCGGGCGAGATGCGGATCGGGGCGATCAATACGGCGCTGACCGGTCTCGTTCCCGGCATTCTCCACCGCCTTGCGCAGGACTATCCACTGATCGAAATCTTCCTCAAGCCGGGCGCGTCGATGGATCTCTATGCCGAGGTTCTGAACGGCACGCTGGACGCAGCCTTCATCATCGAACCGCGATTTCCGATGCAGAAGACGCTGACCTTCAACAAGCTGCGCCAGGAACCCCTGGTGCTGATCGCGCCGCGGGACTGCGAAGGCGCGGATCCGCTCGAACTGCTGCAGACCCTGCCCTTCATCCGCTACGACCGCAACCAATGGGGTGGTCACATCGCCGACGAATATCTGCGCGAGATCGGCATCCGCCCGGTCGAGCGTTATGAGCTCGACGCGCTGGAGGCGATCGCGGTGATGGTAGATCGCGGTCTCGGGATCTCGATCGTGCCTGATTGGGCGCCGCCCTGGCCGGGGGGATTAGATATCGTCAAGCTGCCCCTGCCCCGCTCGTCCAATATGCGCACGGTCGGCATCGTGGTGACGCGATCCTCGCCACGGGCAAATCTCGTCGCCGCGCTTCTGGAAACCAGCCGCGCGGCGATGGGGCTCTGATCAATTTCAGGCGATCTTCTGACGGACCGGCAGTTTCCAGCCGGGCCGGACGAAATGGCAGGTATAGCCGTTCGGAATCCGCTCCAGATAATCCTGGTGTTCGGGCTCGGCCTCCCAGAAATCACTGACCGGCACGACTTCGGTGACAACTTTGCCGGGCCACAGGCCTGATGCATCGACATCGGCGATCGTATCCCTGGCAACGCGCTCCTGCTCAGGGGTCACGTAGAAGATCGCCGAGCGGTAGCTCAAGCCAACGTCGTTGCCCTGGCGGTTGCGCGTACTCGGGTCGTGGATCTGGAAGAAGAATTCGAGGATTTCCCGATAGCTGATCCTTGCGGGGTCGAAGATGATTTCGATCGCCTCGGCATGGGTTCCGTGGTTGCGGTAGGTGGCATTCGGCACATCGCCGCCGGTATAGCCGACGCGGGTCGAAATCACGCCCTTGTATCGGCGGATGAGGTCCTGCATGCCCCAGAAGCAACCACCGGCGAGGACTGCACGTTCTTCGGTCATTGGATATCTCCTTTTCCGCAAGAGATAGTGTCTCCTGCCGCCGATTTCCACACGGCGCAATTAGCACAGCTGTGCAATTTCCCCGTCGAGACGCCCGATCCTGTCATGTCGATGTTACGCGCCGGCGCTAGCAAGGCCTTGGACAATCCTGCGGAGGCTGAGCCTCGACACCTGATGGAGACGGGTTATGAATAGACGCGAATTTCTGATCACATCGTCGGCTGCAGCCGGTCTGCTGGCTCTTCCGCGTTTCGCATCGGCTGCGGCCGGCACGATCGACCTCTACAGCGGTTCGGATGCCAACATCGTCGACCTCTGGAACAACGTCATCCGCCCGGCTTTCGAAAAGGCGCATCCGGGTGTCGCCCTGAAGGTGACCGATGCCGGCGACAATAATGGCCTGCGCGCCATCGCCGACCGTGCGCTCGCCGCGCTGAAGACGAAGACCGATCCGCAGGCCGACCTTTTCGAGCAGTTCGATCCGCGCCTGCCGTCCGGCGGCATCGATGCCGGGCTCTGGGTCAAATTCTCCGCCGAGAACATCGAAGGCTACGACCATATAAACCCGCTTGCCTTCGATACCCCCTACTCCCTTCCCTATCGCGGTTCGCAGGTGCTTCTCGCCTACGACACGACCAAGCTCGATCCGAAGGATGCGCCGAAGAGCTGGGATCAGCTCACCACCTGGATCAAGGCCAATCCGGGCCAGTTCATCTACAACCGTCCCGACAAGGGCGGTTCGGGCGGAAATTTCGTCCGCCGCGCGATCCATGAAGCGAACGGCCGCGATCCGAAGAAGTTCAAGATCGACAATTTCACCGCCGATTTCGCCACTGAGACGCTGACGCCGGCCTGGAAGATCCTCAACGACCTCGCCCCGGCGCTCTATGACAAGGGCGCCTATACGGCCGGCAACACCCAGTCGATCCAGCTGCTCGCCCAGGGCGTCGTCACCATGGTGCCGGTCTGGTCGGACCAGGTGCTGCAGGCAATCTCCCAGGGCGTACTGCCTGATACGACCGGCTTGGTGCAGCTTAGCGATCTTGCCCTTTGCGGCGGCTTCTCCAGCATCACCGTCTTCTCGAACGGCGCCAACAAGGATGCGGCCCTGAAGCTTGCCGCATTCATGCTGACGAAGGAAATGCAGGAAGCGATCATCACCGGGATCGGCGGTTTCCCTGCCGTCTCCTGGGACCACATCTCCGACGATCTCCGCAAGAAATATGCCGACGTCATTCCGGCGACCATCCCGACCTTCCCGGGTGGCGATTGGGAAAAGGCGATCGCTGACGGCTGGTATCGCAACGTTGCTCCGGGCATCAGCCGCACCTGATGTCCACTGATACTGCGCCGGCGGTTCTGCGCCGTCACCGGTCCATCAACAGGGGGAGCTCTATCGGGCTCCTCCTCGTTGCCCTGCCGGTCCTCCTGCTCGCATGGCTGATCGTCTTTCCGATCTTTTCGGCGGTCGTCGGCACGATCTTCGTTCGAGGCCCTGACGGCGCGACGGAATTCTCGCTTGCCTCCTATCGCTTCTTCTTCACCGACGGCTACAGCCTGGGCAATCTGTGGCTGACGCTCTGGACCACCACCGTCTGCGGTATTCTGCTTCTGGCGATCGGCCTTCCGATCGCGCTTTATCTCCGGTTCTCGCAAGGACGCCTTGCCGCCTATGTGCAGGCTCTTGCGATCTTCCCGATGTTCGTGCCGTCGATCATTCTCGCCTATGCGCTGATCAGGACGATCGGGCCGAACGGCACCGTCGACCTGTTGCTGAATGCCGTCAGCCTGCCCAAGCTGCGCACGCCCTATCTGACGCCGTGGGGACCGGTCATCGGCCTCGTCTGGGATAATCTTCCCTTGACGGTGCTGATGCTGACGGCGGGGCTTTCCTCCGTTTCGAACAGCGCCATCGAGGCCGCCCGCGATGTCGGCGCAGGCCCGCTCCGGG
The DNA here is from genome assembly GCF_008919455.1 of Rhizobium sp. PEPV16. NCBI lineage: Bacteria > Pseudomonadati > Pseudomonadota > Alphaproteobacteria > Hyphomicrobiales > Rhizobiaceae > Rhizobium > Rhizobium sp. PEPV16. The sequence goes on along the minus strand of NZ_VSZV01000315.1, from coordinate 8,776 downwards.
TGTTCATCGCTATCATTCTGCCGCGCATGGGCAATTCCCTGCTGGTGACGGCGTCCTTCGCCGTGCTCGGCATCTTCTCCGCCTTCACCCTGCCCTATGTGCTCGGCTCCGCATCGCCGGAGATGATGGGGCCGTTCATGCAGCGCACCTTCGCCGACATGAACGACCCGCTGAACGCCATGACCCAGGCCGTCATCACCTTCGGCTTCTGCCTGGTCTTCGGTATCTTCTATATCAGGTCGATCGCCCGCAACCGCGAGGCCCAGCCATGAGTGCCGGCAGATCGGGAACGGATCTTCGCTTCGACTGGATCGGCATGCTCTTCGCGTGCCTGCTGACGCTGTTCATCGCGCTGCCGCTGATCGTCGTCGGAACATGGGCCTTCACCGAGGTCTGGCGTTATCCATCGGTAATCCCGCAGCAATTCGGCCTGCGTTTCTGGGGCCAGACGCTGGCGCGTCCGGATGTCTGGGACGCTCTCTTCCTCAGCCTGCGGCTGACGACGACGGTGACCATTCTTTCCGCCGTGATCTGCCTTCCCGCTGCTTACGCCTTTGCGCGCATGCGCTTTCCCGGCAGGAACATCCTGTTCCTGTCGTTTCTCGCATCGCATGCCTTTCCGAAATTCGGCCTGCTCGTTGCCATTGCCGGTATCTTCCTGCAGCTCGGCCTGATCAGCACGTTCTGGGGCGTTGTGCTGATCCAGCTTGTCGGCACGCTGATGCTGATGATCTGGATTCCGGTCGCAGCCTTCCAGAATGTCGACCGGCGCATGGAAGAGGCGGCGCGCGATGCCGGCGCAACCCCGCTGCGCGTCTTCTGGTCGATCACCCTGCCGCAGGCCGGACCCACAATCGCAGCCGCACTGCTTTTGACCTTCGTCGGCACCTTCTACGAGACCGAAGGTGCCTGGCTGATCGGCGCGCCTCAGATCCGCACCATGCCGGTGCTGATGATCAGCTTCATCAACAACCAGATCGTCGTGCAATACGGCGCCGTACTGTCAGTCATGCTGTGGGTGCCGTCCTTCATCGCGCTGATGTTTGCCCGCCGCGTGATCGGCACCGGCGCATTCGCACGAGGCTTCGGCGCATGAGGCGCGTACCAGTTCAAGGAAGGGTTTGAGAATGGCACATCTTTCGATCGAGGGCGTTTCGAAGCTGTTCGGGACCACCTTTGCCGTTCGCGACTTCTCGCTCGAAGTGGGCGACGGCGAACTCGTCTGCCTGCTTGGCCCATCCGGTTCCGGCAAGTCGACGCTTCTCAGGATGATCGGCGGCTTCGAGCGCCCGAGCGGCGGAACGATCCGCATCGACGCGAAGGATGTGACGACGCTGCCGCCCGAGCGACGCCCGACCGGTATGGTATTCCAGAGCCATGCGCTCTGGACGCACATGGATGTCTTCAACAACATCGCCTTCGGCCTGAAGCTCCGCCGGCTGCCGAAATCCGAAATCCGTGAGCGTGTCGAGGATGCGCTTGCGTTGGTCGGCCTTGCCGACTACGGCCGCCGGATGACGACGCAACTGTCAGGCGGTCAGCAGCAGCGCGTCGCGCTTGCCCGCTCGCTGGTGCTTGAGCCGAAGATCCTTCTGCTCGACGAGCCCTTCGCCAGCCTCGACCAGCACTTACGAGAAAGGCTGCGGGAGGAAGTGCGCGATATTCAGCAGCGCCTCGGCATCACCACGCTCTTCGTCACCCATGGCCAGGACGAGGCCTTAGCGCTCGCCGACCGCATCGTCGTCATGCGCGACGGGTGCACCGAACAGATCGCGCCGCCGAGCACCATCTACCGGCAGCCGCAGACGGCCTTCGTCGCCGGTTTCATCGGCTCGATGAATTTTGTCCAGAGTCAGACCAGAAACGGCGTCTGCGAACATCCGCTCTTCCCGCTTGCGGTTCCTGTCGAGGATGGGCCAGTGACGCTGGCCGCCCGCCCGGAAGCGTTGACGATCCGTTCCTCGGGCCGGGTCGATGCTGCGACAGTCCATCGCATCGTCGATTTCGGCACCCATAAGATGGTCGATGTCGATCTTGCCGACGGCAGCCGCCTGAAGGCGATGGTGGCGCCGGACGATCGGATCCGGGCCGGGATGAGAGTCGAGCCGAGTTTCGCCGGCTTTTTCGTCTTCCGCGACAACGAGCTCGTCCATCAGTCGACGCCGGCAAAGGGCGATACCGAGGTCGAGTTGTTGCCAGTCTAGGCAGCCGGCTTCTATCGGGCGCGCCAGTTCACGCCTTACTCTGGAAGCCTTCGAGCAACCAGGGATGCAGCGCCTTGCTGGCGGCCAGGATATCGCTCTTTCCGACAACCGCAGCGCCGGAAAAACGGGTGACGATGCCGCCCGCCTCTTCGACCAGCAGCGCCGAGGCGCCGAAATCATGGATCGCGAGCCCGTCTTCGAAGAATCCGTCCAGCCGGCCGCAAGCGACATAGGCGATCGACAGCGCCGCCGAGCCGAGGCGGCGCACACCCGCGGTATTCGCCATCAGGCGTTTGACGGCCTCGAAATAGGTCTCTTCCGCAACCGCCGTGACCTGGCCGGGGATCGGCAGGCCGGCGCCGACAAGCACATTCTCGATGTCGCCGACATCGGCGCAGCGGATACGCTCGCCGTTCAGATAGGCGCCGCCGCCGATCTCGGCGCTGAACAGCTCGTCCTGCATGGCGTCATAGACGACGCCCATGACGAGCCTGCCGCTCTCGACGATCGAGATCGTCATGCCAAAATGCGGAATGCCCCAGGCGTAATTGGTCGTGCCGTCGATCGGGTCGATGTAGATAACAGGCGTTTCCGGACCCGCCGTGCGGTTGCCGACGGCTTCCTCGCCCTGGATGGCATAGTCCGGGAAGGCCTTCGCCATCTCGTCGACGATGATCCGCTCGACGGCGACATCGATTTCGGTCTGATAATCGCGCGGCGCCTTGGCGAGCATTTCTGCCGACGTTCTTCGCCGCAGGGAGCCGCGGGCGGTTTCGCCCGCCTTCAATACCGTTTCGGCAAGCACGACGAGGCGGGACGAGGCGGTCGGGGAAAGACGCGCGGAAATCGGGGAAGATGTCATGAGAAAAGTCCGGATGCTGCTGATATGACGGAGTGAATCGCGAGGAGCCCATCCCTTCGCAGAGGCCAATGATGGTTTTATGAAGCGCGCCCATGCCGAGCGGATTATCTCAAGATCGCTTCAAGCTCGGAAATGGTCGGAAATGCCTTTCTTGTTCCATGTCTTGAGACGGTGATGGCTGCGGCTGCAACTGCGTGTTCGATGGCTAGCCTGTCCAGGCGCTGCCCGCGCAGCGCGCAGGATGCAAGTGCTGCGGCCATGAAGGTATCGCCTGCGCCCGTTGTATCCACAACCTCGCAGACGTGGGCGGGCACTTCGATGCTATCGTGCCGGTTCACGAGCGTCGCGCCGTCACCGCCCAGCGTCAGGACGATTTCACGCAGGCCTCGGCTCAGCAGATATTCGGCAGCATCCCTGCCCGTCGTTCCCGTCAGGGCCTGCGCCTCGCCCTTGTTGAGGAAGGCGATGTCGATCAGATCCCAGAGATCGGAGAAATAGGAGCGCACCGGCGAGGGATTGAAAGCGGTGACCATGCCGATCGCTCTCGCATGCTCGAGAATGTCGCGCGTCGTCCGGTCGGAGAGGTTGCCCTGCAGCATCATCAGATCGCCGGAGCCGGCCGTCGAGAGGATACGCCTGACATCGGAGAGGGACAGGCTTTGCGCCGATTCCGTCGTCGTGACGATGGCATTCTCGCCGCCCGGCAGCCGGAAGATGATCGAGACGTCGCTCGATGCATCTTCCATTTCGATCAGTTCGCTCCGAAGCGGCTCATCCGCGAGGTAATGGCGTATCGTATCGGCCCTCGCATCCCTGCCGACGGGCGCCACCAGCGTTGTCGGAACGCCGCAGCGGGCCATGACGACCGCCTGGTTCGTGCCCTTGCCGCCGAGATCGCTGCCCCCGGCATTGCCGAGGATGGAGACGCCGATAACGGGAAGTTCGGAGACGGCGATGGTTTCGTCGATGGCGACGTTACCGACTATGTAGGCGCGCATGCATCCACTTTCGCAAGGTAAGGCTAAAGGTAAGGCGCATCGTGAAAATCGATCTCGAGCTGCATCGCCCGGCCGAAGATCGCGCTGAGCCGCGCTTTTTCATCCTCTTCCAGCGTTTCTCCTGCCACGTCGAGTTCATTCTTCAGCCATTGCGCCTGGGCGGCGAAATTCGGATCGACATGCATGTCGACCCATTCCTTCAAGAGGGGATCGCTGATCGGGCGGCTGGCTGCTTGCCTACACCAGGTCCAATACATCCACTCGGCCGCAAACATCGCCGCGACCGTATCGAGGAAGCCGCCCTGGCGGGCGATCTCCAACATGCCGGCGCGAAAGGCCTCGACCTCGGCGATGCCGGTATCGAAGGACGAGGGATCGATGCCGCGACTGGCGAAGGTACGCTCGAAATAGGTGATCTGCTCGTTGGCAAGCGCATCGAGAACCGCGATCAGCCAGCGCTTCTGCGCCATCGTCCCGGCGGTCGCCGCGGCAAAGGCGAAGATCGAGATGGCGCTGTCGACGAAGGCGCCTTCATAGACGAGATAACGCTCGAAAGCCTCCTTGCTCAGCCTGTCGTTCTTGACGTCCTCGACGAAGCGGTGGCTCAGCATCGTCCGGAAGACGGCGTTGTTCTCGCGCAGGATGCGGTCTGAAAGGCTTTCTGCCGCCATGCTCAACCCTCCAGCCCTGGCTCGGCGGCAGCCCGGAAGGCGCGCACCCGCTCTATGTCGACCGGGTTCCACCAGACGCCGCCATGCTTCAGCGAAGAGGCGACGATGACGCCGTTGGTGCGGCTCAGAATATCGACGATATTGTCCTTGTTGACGCCGGAGCCGACGAGCAGCGGCAGGTGCGTCGCCGCGCCGATCTCCTCGATCGCCTCCATCGTTGCCGAATTGCCGGTTCGCTCGCCGGTGGCGATGACGCCGTCGGCATCGAAGAAGGCGAGGTCGCGCGTCAGCTCCTGGATCGAGCGGTCGGCGACGATGGCGTGGCTGCCATGCTTGACGTGGCTGTCGGCAAAAACCTTGATGTGCTCGGCTCTCAGCAGCGAGCGGTAACGCATGGCTTCGGCGGCCCTGCCCTCCATGAAGCCTTCATTGGCGACATAGGCATTGGCCCATTGATTGACGCGGATGAATTTGGCGCCGCCGGCCATGGCGATGGCGAAGGCCGGGATCGGCGCGTTGGCAAGCACGTTGACGCCAAGCGGAATGCCGGCCGCCCGCGCGATTCGATCGGTGACGACGGACATGAAACCGGTCGTCTCGGGGCCGATATCCTCGGGCTTCGAGAACGGCACGTCGCCGTGATTTTCGATGATCAGCCCATGCAGGCCGCCTTCCACGCAGGCTTCGGCGTCGCGCATGCACGCGTCGTAGATCGCATCCATCGCAGCCCCCCGGTAGCGCGGCGCGCCCGGAAAGGCCGGGCAATGGATCATGCCGATCAGAACCTTGTCCCTGCCGAAGATATCCCTGATGGCGTTGGACGGCCTGTCCGAAATTTCCTGCATGTCATTCCCTTTCCAATTCCTGCCGCGCTGAAATCACGCCTGCTTTTCGGTGAGCCAGCCGAGGATGTTCTTCCAGAGCCGGCCGTAGCCTTCCCATTCGCAGAAAGCGGGCGAGAGCCAGTGCGGGCCGATATCCGACGTCCAGGCTGCCGTCCGCCCAGTGCCGTGCGTGCCGACGACGAGCAGCGGATGGCCGCCCTGATCCTCCGGCAGGCGCGCGACGATCTCGACATCGGCACGGTCTCGCACTTCGACCTCGTTGACGCCGAGAAGCACCGGCCAGGCGCCTTCGAGACCCTGCATCGTCGGATGCTCCGGCTTCACGACCTCAGCAACGGTGCCCTCGGGAATTTCGACGCGGTCGTCATAAGGCAGGCAGGTGACGGGCAGCGTGTCTTCGACGGGGGTGCGCCGCCAGCGAGCCTTGCCGTCGATGCCCTGGAAGGAGAAGTAGCCGCCGACCATCAGCAGGCCGCCGCCCTTCTCCACCCACGCCTTCAGAAGCTTCAGGCGGTTCGGCACGGTGCGCGAATGCAGCCACACATCCGGTGGCAGCAGCAGCGAGTTGGCGCCGATATCGGAGAGAATGATGGTGTCATAGGCGTCGAGCCCGGCCATATCGAAGGGAAATTTCTCCACTGCCTCATGCGCCGGCATATAGGTGAGCTCGAAGGCGCTGCCGGCGAGCGCCTTGACCAGCGGTTCGGCGCCGAGATGGAAGGTGACGCTGCCGAACTGGTCGAAGCCTTTGTAATGGGTAGCGGAGCTGACCCAGCTCTCGCCGGCAAGGAGGATTTTCTTGGTCATGGTCTGCGTTTACCTGTGATCGATTGAATGGATGGAGCTAAAGCATGTCGCGCAAAAGTGTGCAGCGGTTTTGCGATAACGACATGCGTAAAAACAAAGACCTAAAGCGCGACGCGCTTTAGCCTCCGGCATGAAAGACGCGGCGCGGATTGCTGCGCATCATTTCGTCGAGAACCGTCCTGTCGAGGCCGTGCCGCTGAAGACGGGGAAGGAAGTGGCGAAGGATGTAGGCGTAGCCGTTGCCGCCGTAATGCGTCAGCATCATCTTCAGAAAGACGTCGTGCGACAGAAGAATCCGGTCGAGATAACCGGCCTCGACGAGACGCACGATCGCGCGCGCCGCCTCCTCGTCGCTCGGGCACTGCACCTGCTGGTCGGCATAGAAGAAATCCATGCCGATCATGTCGTATTCAATGAAGGCGCCGCGCTCGGCCAGCTCGCTCTGATAGCTGATGTCGTCATGCGACGGGTTCATGTGGCAAAGCACGGTGTGGCGGAGATCCGCCCCCTCCTCCGCCACCACGTCGAGCACGCGGTGGCCGAGACGGAACCAGCCCGGCAGATGCACCATCAGCGGAAGACCGGTCAGCATCTGCGCGCGTGCGGCACCGCGCAGCGATTTCTCCTCCTCGGCGGTGAAATCCGAGGAGACGCCGATTTCGCCGATCAGGCCGATCCTGACGCCGGTGCCGTCGACTCCTTCCCTCGCCTCGCGGACGATTTCGCCCGCGATGTCATCGACGCTCATCGTGGCGACGCCTTCCGGATGCGAGGAGCCGAGATAATAACCCGCGCCCATCACGATGTTGAGGCCTGAGGCTTCGGAGATACGCCGGAGCGCCAGCGGATCGCGGCCGATGCCCTTGCAGGTCGGTTCCACCACGGTGCGCCCGCCCGCCGTGGCGAAATCCTTGAGCTCGGCCACCGCCAGATGTTCGTCGTCGAGCGTGATATTGTGCTTGTTGACGAAGGGATCCTGCCTGAGTTCGCCGAGGATCTCCATGCAGACGAAGCTTTCGGCGAGATATTGCCGTTCCGGCGTCTTCGGCGCATGCCACCAGCAGCGGCAGTCGTTGAGGATATGCTCGTGCATCAGCGTCACGCCGAGTGCATCCGCCGAAACGGGACCGGTAACGGTCATCACCTTGCCGGAGCGGACATGCGCTTCGGACAGGCTTTCTGCTGTCTGTTCGCTCATCGCCTCATCCTTTCCTGCCCAGCCGGAAATGGAAATTGGCCGTGAAGATGCGCGTGTTCAGCCAGATGGCGACGAGGATGATGGCGCCGGTGACGATCTGGGTGAAGAACGGCGATATATGCATCAGGATCAGGCCGTTGCCGATGACGGCGATGGTCAGCGTTCCCAATACGGTGCCGAGGATGGTGCCGCGTCCGCCCATCAGCGACGTTCCGCCGAGCACGACGGCGGCGATCACCTGCAGCTCGAAACCGACGGCGGCATTAGACGAGCCGGAGCCGAGTCGGGCGGCGATCAGCAGGCCGGCGACGGCGCAGGCGACGCCGGAGATGATATAGACCGAGGCGATGATCCATTTGGCGGGCATGCCGACGCGCCGCGCCGCCTCTGCATTGGAGCCGACCGCCACGACCTGGCGGCCATATTTGGTCGCGGTGATGACGACGTAGCCGAGAATAGCGATGACGACGGCAATGACCGCCGGAATCGGGAAGCTGAAGATTTCGCCCCGGCCGAGTGCGAAGAAGCCCGGCGCATCCTTGATCGGAATGGAATAGCCCTGCGTCAGATAGAGCGCCAGGCCGCGCAGGATCGAGAGGCCGGCAAGTGTCACGATGAAGGCCGGGATGCCCTGATAGGCGGTAAACCAGCCCTGAACCAGCCCCATGAAGCCGCCGAGCACGAGCATACCGATGACTACAGACGGCCAGGGAACACCCATCGCCATGACGATCGCCGCGACCGCATTGACGAGCGCGACCTGCGAGCCGACCGAAAGATCGATGCCGCCGGTGATGATGACGAAGGTCATGGCGATGGCGACGATCAGGATGGGGGCCGCCTGCCTGATGATGTTCAGGATGTTGCCGAGCGTGAAGAAGGTTTCGCTGCCGATCGAGAAGAAGATCATGCAGGCCAGGAAGAAAATGGCGATCGACAGGACCTGTGCGTGTTCACCGAAGAAATCGGCGACGCGCGAGCCGTGGCCGCGTTCCGTATAAGCCGTCATTGTCTGGCTCCTTCACCGACGATCAGCCTGACGAGATCTTCGAGATTGGTGCTGCCGATCTGCCGTTCGGCGACCTTCGTGCCCTCGTACATTACCGCGATGCGGTCGCAGACCCGGAAAAGGTCCTGCAGCCGGTGGGTGATGAGGATCACCGAAACGCCGTTCGCCTTGACGCGGTTGAT
>NZ_VSZV01000070.1:0-2755 GCF_008919455.1 Rhizobium sp. PEPV16 | reverse complement strand
GGAGCCTGCCGGGTTGAGCGCAAGCAGCTCGGGGCCGCGATGCTCGGCGCCGGGATGGAAATCCACCGGGCGTAGTTCCAGTTTCACGCCGGTCAGCGCCGCCATCAGGCGCACCTTGTAGCAACTCGGCGAGAGAATATAGTCGTAGAGCTTCATTGCGCCACCAGCTGTGCGCCATAGGTATAATTGTGGCGCTTCAGCCAGCGCCGGTAGGCGATCGATGTCAGATCGGCCCGCGTCGGGATTTCCATGCCGGGGTCGAGCGGCAGGAGCCGCGGGATCTGGTTTTCGAGGATCGAACGGTCTTGCAGAAAGATCGTCTGCTGGAAATGGATGAGGTCGGTCATCGCGGTCTCGTCGTCGAAAAGCGCCATCCACGGCCAGACGTCGCACAGGTCCTCGGCCAGCGGCTGCACGAAGAGCGTGATGACATCCCATTCGCTCGGGCGCGGCGGGCAGGTCTTGTAAAGCACGGAGCAGGTGGGCGCCGGCACGCGGTACATGTATTCCGTCGTGATCCCGCCGCTTGCCGACTTGGCGGCCTGCGGCTGGTAGAATTTCACCTGCGTTGCCCAGACCTCGTCTTCTTCCTCGCGGATCTCGACCTTGTAATTCTGGACCTCCGTATGCGGCTCTGCGCCGAGAATATCGGTGTGGACAAAGGGGAAATGGGCGATGTCGAGGAAGTTCTCGACGGCACGGAGCGGCGAGCAGCGCACGCGCACCACGCCGACATCGACGAAGCGGCGGCCGGGCTGGTCGGCCTCGGGAATGGGGAAAAGTTCTTTCTTCGGCGCGCCGAGGGAGGACCAGACATGACCGTAACGCACGCGCACCGGCAGAATACGCCCATCGCCGGCCGTCACCTGCGCATTGCCATCGGCATCGCGCGCCACGTCGATCGGCTCGCCCATCAGCGCCGTCTTGCGGCCGGCGCTGTCGAGCTGGCTGAAAAGCCCGACCGGATACCATTCGTCGATCATCGCCTGCATGGTCATTGCACGATCTCCTTTTTCTGAAGACCCTCGGCCCGGCGCCGCAGGCTTTCGGCGGCCCGTGAAGCACCGATGCCCGCGGCAGGGCCGGCATTCCCCTTCAGCAGTACATGGATCAGCGTCTGTCCGTCTTCTTGGGCGGATAATAGCAGACAGATGGTCCCGGTGGATGCGTCGATCTCGACAAGACCATCGGGGCTCGCCTTGCTGCCGGCCGCCGCCTCGATCGCGGCGATGCCGGCGAACGCTGTCAGGGAGCGCAGGGGAATGAGGCCCTCGAGCCTCGGCGGCTTCGATACGGGCGTGCCCACGGCCACCCAGATCACACTGTCCGCTTCCTCGACATCATGGGTGGCGACGCGGATGGTTTCCGGTGGCGTCAGCCCCGGATGGGCGGGGATGCGCAGACAGTTTCCGGCCTGTCCATAGCTCCAGCCGTGATAGATGCAGGAAAGCGCCTCGCCGCGCACGAAGCCGTGAGACAAGCGCATGCCGCGATGCGGACAGCGATCCGCCGATGCCGATATGCGCCCCGAAGCGCTGCGCCACAGGGCAATTGATCCGGCTGCCGTCCGCACCGGCATGACGGTTCCGGCCGGCAAATCCCGGGAGAGGGCGACTGGCGTCCAAAAGCCCGTCGTATCGGAAGGCATGACTAGAATTCCCAAACAAAACCAGATGCTTGCCGATCAAGTCCCGCGTCGGCGCCGCGGCAATTCCGCCGCAACCCTATCAGGTTTGCATAATTATTTCGCATTGGCAACATTGAGTAAATAATATGCACGGAGGAAATATCCTACAGCCCGGCACTAGGTCTTTTCGCGCTGAGCGCCGTGCGTTCTATCCTCTCGACCCATACGTCGATGGGCCCGAGAGAGCATCCCATCTCCATCATGTCGATCAGTTCTTCCGGCCCGGCAACCTCAAGTTCGATCCGCTGGGAACTCGTATGAGATATGGTGTGCGAGAGCCCAAGCTTGGCGGCATGACGCCGGATCCAGGGAACGAAGGAGGCAGCCTCCAGATCACCGACAATCGTCATCCGCTCCAGGGGATGGCTGGTATCTTGTTCCGTCACCATAATGCTCTTCCTTGCTCTCCAACAGCATAGCGACGGAATGAACTTGCGGAAGGGGTCATCGGCAGAGGCAAGCTCGCCACGTGCAAGTCAGCGCACTCCGAGGTCCCGATGCGACCTGCGCAGCTTTGCAGGTGTGACGTGATAGGTGCGCCTGAACCAGTTCACGAGATAGGCGAATTCGTGAACCCGGATGGTTGCACGGTCAAGTGCATGAAGTATATGAGGCAAATGGCGTTGTCAGCTTCCCTGATGCCGAGCCGGCTCCTGCGGTGGCCAAATGGAGCGCCGTCTTTCGCTTTCTTTTATCATGGTGTGTCTTGTCGCGGCGGAGCGTCCGAACTTGGGGGTAGGGCATGACAGGTCAAGCGATCAGCGCGACGTCAATCGTTGTCATGTCCTACGCCGGCCGAACCGGATCGGCGGCTCGGCCACCGTCCCAGTCCCATGAATTACCGCCCGCCTTCCATTTTGCGATGGCGCTGGTTGGTGCCGCCCTTGCCGTAGGGGTAGTCGAACGGCTGGGGCGCACTCACATCGTTCAATCTTGCCATCTCGTCGTCGGAAAGCTTGACCTTCATCGCGCCCAAATTGTCGGCGAGCTGTTCCGGCGTGCGGGCGCCGAGGATCACGGACGTGATCGCCGGCTGCGCCGCCGTCCAGGCGAGCGCCACCTGCGCCA
>NZ_VSZV01000098.1:0-4219 GCF_008919455.1 Rhizobium sp. PEPV16 | reverse complement strand
CCCGATTTCAAATCCCAGTCCTACTCCCTGTACCCATAGCATCTGCGTCCCGGACCAAACCAGGTACAGGAAAAACGCCGTCGTCGCGATGACGCCGACAGTGATCAGCTTTGCTCCGGCTTCCATCTTCGGCGAGTTGAAGTGGCCTCGCAACGACCACGCGTAGGACCCGACGATAGTCAGGCTGGTGATCGAAATAATGAAGTCCAGAAGAAATTGCATCTCGATGCCCGGCTTGAAAGGTTGGTTACAATTGCTGCTGCGACAGACCTAACCCGTATACAACGCCTAGGCAAATGATTGATGTATGATTCGCAACCGCACTGAATCGAGTCATGGTTGCACGACCTGGTTTAGATCTGGTTTACGATGATCATGCACCTGCCGTAGATATTTTCGTGCAAGTCTTTGGCTGCGCTTTAGGGGTCGCAGCTTATGGACGTATTTCACTGTACAATCGACACCAGCCACGGCGCTGTGCGCATCAGTGACACTATCGATGGCGCTGCACCACTGGTTATGATACACGGTTCCGGCAGCTCACGGACGGTCTTTTCACGGCAACTACACAGCCATTTGTCCCGGAATTGGCGTCTGATTGCGCTCGATCTTCCGGGACACGGCGAATCGAGCGACGCTCGAGATCCGCAGTCAACTTATACCGTCACCGGTCTTGCCGACTGCATAAGAGAGGTGGCAGCCCGCCTGGGGCTTCATCGCTTTCCCGTGCTGGGATGGTCGCTTGGCGGTCACGTCGCGATTGAAATGGCGGGCAGCGGCAACGGCATTTCGGGCCTGATGTTGTGCGGCACGCCACCGGTCCCCAGCGGTCTCCTCGGAATGCTGCGGGGATTCCATCCGTCGTTTGATATTCTTCTGGCATCAAAAGAGAACTTTACATCGCGTGACGTGGAGCGGTTTCAGTCTCTTTGCTTTGGAGACACGAGCAACCCCTCCTTTCGTGATGCTATAGCGCGCGCAGACGGGAGACTAAGGAGCGTTTTTTCTCGCGCAATGTTGCGCGGGGAGGGGGTGGATCAGCGTCGCACCGTCGAACAGGCTGATATACCCATTGCTTTTGTGAATGGATTTCATGACCCCTTTGTCAAACTCAGCTATTTTTCGGGCCTGAACATCCAGTTACTCTTCGAAGGCAAAGCGCATGTAATGGAAGGAGCTGGCCACGCGCCCTTCTGGGAAATGCCGGAGAGCTTCAACTCGATGCTCGACCGGTTCCTGAACACAGTCGCCGCTCATGAAGCCAATAGCGGTCTAAAAGATCATCACTTTCTTTCGAACAGATCAGTGTTCTAAGAGCGATCCGCGGAGCTGCGGTCTCCTGTGCTTACAGTTTCCGAAACAAGTCGCGGGAAGATCGACGAGCGGCTCGAAAGACGACACAGGATCTTTCAGGGCAGGTGGATCGGAATGCGAGGGATGTGGCTCGCCATTTGCCGCGGCCACGAGCTCGTACTGCAAACGACGTAGTTTCCATCGGTCGCAAAACAATAGTTGACGTCTAAGTTCATTGTGCGACGGTCATGATCGGGTAACCGTCATTACCTTTCCCGCAGACCAATCCCGCCCTATCATTCAGAGGCGCCTGCATGAAATCCAGGGAGATGGGAGAGCGATGCGGAATTGTCTAGGCCTGCTAGCGGCAGCAGTCTCTCTCCTCCAGCTATACTCCTTCGCCAACGCACAGGCACCGAATGCCCTGGAGAGGGCCATCGGAGATGCACAGCCATGCAGGTCGTTGAAGACCAAGGTATCGAGCTTCGGTATCAGTGTGGAGATAGGCGTCGACAAGCTGGATTCCGTGAAGATCGAAAATCTGCAATTGTCGGTCAATGGCAACACCGCGGAGGCGAGCGCCCGCGGCACGCTTGCTTGCAAGACCTCGGACGAAGCGCTTGTAGAAGGAGGGTTTTCAGCGACCGCTGAGGTTCGGCTGAAGGTCGACCTTACGACCTGCAAGATGACCGAGACCTCCATCGAGATCGTGAAGAGCGATGGCCGGTTCGGCGACATCGTCAAAGGACTTGAGACTGAAATCTCTGGCGCCCTCCGGCGAAGTCTGGAGAAGAACGTGGCCAAGCTTTGCCAGAAGTGATCAGTGGATCGACACCGTTAGACAGGAAGGGATCGAAGACTGCGTTGCAGAGGTTTCGCCGCCTCAGCGGAGCAACCCATCGCGACTGAACTCCTCCCAGCCGAGAGGTTTCGAATGTGACGCATCGTCGTGGTCGGCATCAGGTTTCGAAGGGTTCTTGGCCTTGGTCTTCAGCGAACGCGTCAACTTCGCTTTCAAGGCTGCCCGTCGTCGTTTCTCGGCCGTCGCTTCAGCATCCTCTTCGCGCCAGACTGTCACCAGGTCTCGGTCGAGGATGTCCTCCACCACGCGCGGGTCGAATACGTGGAAGGTAATTTTCCTCGCCCGCCCACGCAGCTTCACCGTGCGGGTTCCTACACTGGGCAAGCGCCCGTCGCTGAGCCAGCGATGTCTTTCGGTAGTAGAGATTGTCAGAATATCCTGGATTTCACGGGGGATCACAGGCAGGCTTTCGATGTCTTCGAGCGCGTTGGAAACGACCGACGAAGCAGCACGGAACGCACTTTTAGCCGTTTCAGCCATCGCCAATGTCAAAGCACCCGCCTCGATTTCGAGCGACTTTCTCACCGCCAAAGGCAGACGTGCGCGAATTTCCAGCAGAATCCCCTTCGCGCGAACGGATGATCCGAGCGTGGCTGCGGTCGATAGGGGCCACTCCTTGATCAGCTCCGCATCGTCGGTGGTTTTGGGTTTTGCCATGTACGAGTAGATGGGCCTTCCGCTCTGCAGCGTCAACGACTACGTCAGGTCGGAAGGCATCATGTGATTACGCTCAGTCGCGGTACTCGGGCATCTGTTCGATGCTCGTCCTTGGTCCAGCTCGTAACGGCATGAACGTCACCGTCTTCATCGCGCATGAACTCAAGATCCGAGACCGGACTGCAACCAGGCGTCGCGCCGATACCCAGAAATCCTCCGACGTCGCTGACCGCGGAGCCGCCGGCGCCCGCGCCATGGATATGATCGACCTTGCCGACCTTGTAATCGTTGGCTCCATAGATGGTGGCACCTTCGAGGACGGCAGAGGTAAGTTCTGAAGTCGTCAAGCGTACGCGGTTGGTGTGTTCCATGGTCGTTTCCTCCTTTGTGGAGGAGGGGTCAGTCCGTCCGGCGCTGTGATCAGCTGGTTTTCTCGGCGTGCTGATATTGCCATTCACAAAACTGCTCCAAATAGCGGTTGGGTAGATCGCGCGCCGTCATGCGTTGACAATCCTCTTTTGCTCAGGTCTACTGGTCCACTTACCGGACCAGTAGACCTGAGCGCGGGGAGGGGAAAAGCAATGGACGTTCGAGCGATGCTCGAAGACGACGTTGCGGCGCTCGGTGGAGCGCCGAAGAAGTCGATGAAAGACTTCGTCGTCCAGAAGATTGCGACCTTCATTGCCACCGGCATTCTCAAGGTGGGCGATCCGCTGCCAAGCGAACGTGAACTCGCCTCCGCACTGTCGGTCAGCCGCGAGACCGTCCGTGGGGCGATCCTTATCCTTTCCACGCATGGGATTCTCTCGGTTGTGCACGGAACGCGCACGGTGGTGGCATCAGAGGACGTCGGCGAATTGGCCGTCCAGGCTGCGCGGTATCGCGACATCGCGGCCTACAGTCTCGACAATGTTCATGAGGCTCGGCTTCTTATCGAAGCACAGGTCGTCAGGGCTGCCGCACTCAAGATGGAGCCTTCAACTTTTGATTATCTCCGCAAGTCGATCGCAGCACAAGAAGCCGCCTGTGACGATCCTGTTCGTTTTTTGATATGTGACCGGGAATTTCACACCGCTATCTACCGTTCCAGCGGCAACGCGGTGCTGGCTGATATGGCCGCCGACCTCTATTCCTATCTTCTGAGCCACCGAAGGCGCGTCGTATCGCAGCCCGGGAGCATCGCCACCAGCATCGCCGATCACCGGATGATCCTCGCCGGTTTGGAGACGCGGGACCCGGACGCCGCGGCCGCGGCCTTCGCAATCCACGAAACCCGTATTTATACGACGACCAAGTTACTCTTCTCGTAGTTCGCAGGGAGGCGAAACACGATGCATATTCTCATTATCGGGGCGGGAGGAATGATCGGCCGGAAGCTTGCTGCCAACTTGGCGCGCAGCGGCTCCC
>NZ_VSZV01000339.1:58249-74841 GCF_008919455.1 Rhizobium sp. PEPV16 | reverse complement strand
CCTTTGGGCATCTTCTCCCGCTGGGGAGAAGAGGGAGCAAGAGCTGGCTCGACGCCAACTAGCCTAATACTGCCTTGATCTTGTCGGCTGCCTGGTCGAGCGCGTCCTTCGGGCTCATCTGGCCGGTCAGTGCTGCCTGGATAGCGTCCTGGATCGCCTTGGAGATCTTCGGCCATTGCGGATGCGGGCCGCGCGGCTTGGCGTATTTCAGCTGTTCAAGGAAGACCTTGAGGGCGGCATCCTTCAGCGGCTGGCCGGTTTCCGGGATCGAAATGTCGGAGCGCGCCGGAAGCTGGCCGAAATTCTTGAACATCTTGTCGTCTTGCGAGGCGAAATATTCGAGCGCCTTGAAGGCTTCGGCCGGATGTTTGCTGGTGGAGAAGATCGCCCAGTTGAAGTCGCCCATGGCCGAGGAGCGTTCAGCGCCTTCCTTGGGAACCGGAAGCAATGTGACGCCCCAGTCGAACTTCGCTTCCTGGCTCATGCGGTCGAGCTCCCACGGACCCGAGATCGCCATTGCCGCATTGCCCGAGTTGAAGGTGCCGGTCGAATCCCACTGGCCGCGCGTCAGCGTATCCGGAGAAGCGAGCTTCTCGTCCATGATTGTCTTCCAGACCTCAAGCGCCTTCACCGCGCCTTCGGCATTGATGTTCTCATAGCTGCCGCCGCCCATCTGAGCCCAGGGAAGGAACTGGAAGGTGCCTTCCTCATTGGCCTTGGCCGAGAAGGCGAGACCGTAGACGTTCTTGGCAGGGTCGGTCAGCTTGCGCGCATCCTCGACGAGCTCGTCCCAGGTCTGCGGTGGCTTGTTCGGATCGAGGCCCTTCGCCTTGAACATGTCCTTGTTGTAGTAGAGCGCGATCGTGTTCGTCGCCTTCGGCACGCCAAAATACTTGCCGTCCCACTCCACGGATTTCAGCGGTCCGGGGAAATAGTTTGCCGGCTTGATGACCGTCGACTTGGAGATCATGTCGGTGAGGTCGAGGAAGGCGCCGCGCGACGAGAACAGCGCATGCTCCGGATTGTCGACGGCGATGATGTCGGGCGCCTGGCCGGTTGCATAGGCGCGCATGGCCTCGGTGACGACGTCGTCGAACTGGATCAGCCGGTATTCGATCTTGATGCCGTTGTTCTGGGCGTTGAACTCCTTGACGAGGTTCGGCGCCGGCTGGATGTCCCTGTCCAGCGACCAGAGCGTCAGCGTGACGTCTTCGGCCCTGGCCGAAAGGCCGGTGAGCGAGATGCCTGCAAGCGCCAGAGCGCCCAGAATTGCATATTTGCGGATAGCCATGGTTCTCCTCCTTTGTGGTTATCCCCGTTTCCGGCAATTCCTCTTTGCCGGCCACGATATCATCAGACCGGATCGACGACGAATTCGCCGCCCCGGGCATGCTTGAGGTGGTTGAGCGCATAGACCTGGCCGGTCATTTCAAGCGCGTCGCGATAGACCGGGTCGTGCCAGCCTTCGATATCGATGGAGCCCGACCAGCCGGCAAGGCGCAGCTCGGAAATGATGTCGGTCCAGTTGCTGTCGCCGAAGCCCGGCGTGCGCATGAAGACGAACTTCTCCTTGCCGAAGATGCCGTGTTCCTTGATGACCTCCCAGCGGATGGTCGCGTCCTTGCCGTGGACGTGGAAGAACTTATGCGCCCATTTGCGGATCTGCGGCAAAGGGTCGATCAGATAGACCATCTGATGGCACGGCTCCCACTCCAGCCCGATATTATCGTCAGGCGTCTCGTTGAACATCAGTTCCCAGGCGTCGGGATTATGCGCGATATTCCAGTCGCCGGTCGCCCAGTTGCCGTCCATGGCGCAATTCTCGAAAGCGATCTTGATGCCCTTGTCGGCGGCGCGCTTGGCAAGCTCGCTCCAGATCTGCTTGTAGCGAGGCAGGCTGTCGGTCAGCGGCTTGCCGCGGATGCGGCCGGTGAAGCCGGCAACGCAGGTGGCGCCGAAGTGATGAGCATTGTCGATGCAGTCCTTCCAGCCCTGCAGCGTCTCGAGGTCGATCGCGGTCTCTTCCAGCGGATTGCCGAACATGCCGAGCGTCGAGATGGTGATGTCGCGGTCGCCGATCGCATCGAGGCAGCGCTTGCCGAGTTCGGCAAGGTCCTGGCCCTTGGTCGTCTGCCAGAAGAAGGGTTCGAAGCTTTCGAAGCCCATGCCGGCGATCTCGCCGATGCGGGTTGCGGCATCGCCCTTGTTGCCGCTGACCATGGTGCCGATACGAATGGATTTTGCAGGGTTGCTCACGTCACGTCATCCTATGCTGAAATTTCGACGCGCCTGCCCGTCTTGGCGCTTTCGATCGCGCCGAAGACCATGGCAAGGCTTCGGATATTGTCGGAATTGACCGTCTCGGGCCGTTTGCCGGTGCCGATCGCCGCGATGAAGTCGGCGATGACGCTGGCGTGACCATGGGTCTCCTCGTCATGCTCCGGACCGGGAACGTTTACGGCAGCGTGCCCACGCAAAAGGCCGGGCTCTTCACCGGCGATGGTCGCCTTGAAACTCTCTTCCCCATTCCAGGTGAGCATTCCCTTCGAGCCGACGAGGCGCCACTGGCTTTCCCAGCTGGTGCGCTCGCCCTCGGCGCACCAGGAGCCGCGATAGGTGAAGACGATGTCGTCGGAAAATTCGAAGATGGCATTGGCCGAGGCGCCGTGCCGGTACCACGAACCCTTCGGATTGCGCTCGACGCAATAGACGGCAAGCGGCTTCCTGTCGGCGACGTAGCGGGCCGCATCGAAAGTGTGGATCGCCATGTCGAGAAGCAGGACGTTGTCCATCTCTTCGCGGAAGCCGCCGAAATGCGGCGCCAGGAAGAAGTCGCAATGGATGCCGGTGAGTTCGCCGATCGCGCCGCTTTCGACGAAGCGGCGAAGGCGCCTGACGCCTGATATGAAGCGGCGGTTCTGGATGACGGCGTGGATGCGGCCGGTCTCGGCGGCAAGATCGACCAGCGCGGCACCCTCGGCAAGCGAGGCCGCCATCGGCTTTTCGCTGAGCACATGGCAGCCGGCCTTGAGTGCGGTGGAAACGACGTCGTAGCGCGCAGCCGGAATGACGATGTCGAAGACCAGGTCGGCCTTCGTGGCCGCGATGACGTCGGACAGGTCCGAACCGATGACGGCGCCATCAAGGCCGAATTCCGCGGCAAGCTTTTCCGCCGTCTCCCGGTTCAGGTCGACGAGGCCGACGATGGTGATGGAGTCGGCCAGCAGAGGATTGGAAGCGATGGCGCGCAACCAACCTTTGGACATAGCTCCGCACCCGCACAGAATGGCACTGAATTTCACGATTTCCTCCAGGGGAACGGTGTCAACTCTCCTCGTGACACGCACTCCGTAAACGTTTACGACTGTAGGCGAAAACATTTTGCGGTGTCAATAGACGCCAAATGGGAAATTACGGGCCCAGATCCGGACGGATCTGAATTATAGAAAAGGAGCATGATGTCGTCCGAAAACCGCGCACACTTTTCGGCATCATCCTCCGGGGAAAATCGTCAGCGATGAAGGGGATTCGCCAGCTTGCCGAACACTTGAATATCTCGATCGGCACGGTCTCCCGCGCGCTGAACGGCAAGCCCGATGTCAATCAGGAAACCCGCCGGCGCGTGCTGGCGGCGGCCGAGGAACTCGGCTATGTCGCCAACCAGTCTGGACGGAGCCTGAGGCAGGGGGAGACGAAGGTCATCGGGTTGATGATCGAATCCAGCAAGGAGACGGTCGAGAACGCCGACAACTTCTTCCTCGGTGTCACCAGCGGCCTGCAGAGCGTCTTTGCCCGCCACAAGCTCGACCTCCTCATGTTGCCCTGCCCGAGCGACGAGGACCCGCACGAATATCTGAAGCGGATGGTGGCGCGGCGCATCGTCGATGCGATGATCATCTCGGACACGCAGCGCGTCGACCGGCGCATCGACTTTCTCTCACGGGCGAAGATTCCCTTCGTCGCGCTCGGCCGCAGCCTTTCGGCCAGCAATTTTCCATGGATCGATCTCGATTTCGAGGGCGTGGCCGACCATGCCGTCGAGCGGCTGATCGCGCTGGGCCACCGCCGGATCGCGATCACCGCGCCGTCGAGCGAGGCCAACCTCGGCTATCTCTTTATCGAAAGCTATCGCCGGGCGCTCGAGCGGCACGATATTCCTTTCGATCCGTCGCTCGTCATCCGCGTCAGGTCGAGCGAACAGGGCGGATATCAGGCGGCCCATGAGTTGCTGCTGCTCGAAGAGCGGCCGACGGCGGTGATCCTGATCTACGAGCTGATGGCGATCGGCCTTTACCGCCGCCTGATGGAATCGGGCGTCATGCCCGGCCGCGACCTTGCGGTGATCGGCTTCCGCGACGCTCCGCGCGCACGGTTCCTGCAGCCGTCGCTGAGCTGCTTCCGCATCTCGCTCTACGATCTCGGTGTAGCGCTCGGCCGGATGCTTCTCGCCAACATGCCGATCTATCGGGAGTTCTATCCAGGCGATGGGGGCAACATCATCTGGCCGCTCGAACTGATGGCGGGTGAAAGCGACGCGTTTCGGGTTGGGGTCATGGCCTGAGCGGTATCGGTTTGCTTCCGGAATGCAGAAGCGAACCCCCTCATGCACCTGATGCAAAGAACCGGTTCTCCGGCCGCGGCAATCCGAGATGTTCGCGCAGCGTCGTGCCCTGATATTCGCTGCGGAACAGACCGCGGCGCTGCAGCTCGGGAACCAGCCGGTCGGTGACGTCGAGGAGACCCTGCGGCAGATAGGGGAAGACGACGTTGAAACCATCCGAGCCTTCCTCATCAAGCCAGCGTTCCATCTCGTCGGCGATGCTTGCCGGCGTGCCGACGAAGGCAAGGCCGGCATAGCCGCCATAGCGCTGCGCCAGCTGGCGCACCGTCAGATTTTCCTCCGCCGCAAGCTTCAGCACCTGGGCGCGGCCGGTCTTGCTGGCATTGGTGTCGGGAATGTCTGATGGCAGCGGCGCGTCGGGATCGAAGCCGGACGCGTCATGGCCGAGCGCGATCGAAAGCGAAGCGATGGCGCTGTCGTAATGCACCAGGCTGTCGAGTGTGGCGCGTTTGGCGCGTGCCTCGTCGATGCTGTCGCCGACGATGATGAAGGCGGCGGGCAGGATCTTCAGATGGTCACGGTTGCGGCCGAGGGCTTCCATGCGACCCTTGATATCGGCATAGAGCGCCCTGCCCGCGGCGAGATCGCGCGGCGAACAGAAGACCATCTCGGCGGTCTCAGCGGCAAGCTGGCGGCCGGGGTCCGACTGGCCGGCCTGGACGATGACGGGCCAGCCCTGCGGTGGCCGGGCGATATTGAGCGGCCCGCGCACGCTCAGTTCCTCGCCCTTGTGGCCGAGCACATGCATCTTGTCCGGATCGAAGAACAGGCCGCTTTCCCGGTCGCGGATAAAGGCATCGTCGGCGAAGCTGTCCCAGAGCCCCGTCACCACATCGTAGAACTCGCGGGCGCGATGATAACGCTCGCCATGCTCCATATGTTCGTCGAGGCCGAAATTGAGCGCGGCGTCGGGGTTGGACGTCGTGACGATGTTCCAGCCGGCGCGGCCGCCGCTGATATGGTCGAGCGAGGCGAAACGCCGGGCGATGTGATAGGGCTCGTCGAAGGTGGTGGACGCTGTCGCGACGAGGCCGATGCGCTCCGTCACCGCCGCCAACGCCGACAGTAGCGTGAAGGGCTCGAAGGAGGTCACGGTGTGGCTGCGCCTCAGCGCCTCGACCGGCATGTTGAGCACGGCAAGGTGATCGGCCATGAAGAAGGCGTCGAATTTCGCCCGCTCCAGCGCCTGCGCGAAGGACTTCAGACGGGCGAAATTGAAATTGGCGTCAGGATAAGAACCGGGATAGCGCCAGGCACCGGTATGCAGGCTAACGGGACGCATGAAGGCGCCGAGGCGCAACTGCCGTGGGGTCATGACTTTCCTCATGGATCGGGCAAGGCGGCCGCCTGCCCCGCATTGGGCGTTCTGTCTGAAGCCGCTGCAGCGACGCATCGGATATCGGTTACGTAGGAACTCGACGAATTCAAATCGAGGCCGACTCCGCTAATTTCCGGTAGGGATTTCGGCGTTTTTCCGGCCACGTTTTCGCAGAACCGCTCGACTGAGACACTAATCGCGGCAGCCAGAAGCCGATAAGCAAACACTTTTTATTTTCTACCACATCTATAGAATTTGTACTCTTATCTCGGCGCGCGATTTCTTTCACCGATAGGGCCGTCAGAAATGGAGACATCGATGAACACCGTGCTGAGGCAAGCAGACCAGATCCGGCCCGTGGCCGACCGTATCGGCAGCGACGAGGAGGCGATCGCGACTGCCCGTAGACTGGCGGCCCAATTTGCCGCACGCGCCGCCGAGCGCGATGCCGACAGGATCCTGCCTTTTAGCGAACTCGATCTTCTCGCCCAGTCCGGCCTTCTGGCGATCACCGTGCCGGCGCAATATGGCGGCCTCGACGTCTCCAACGCCGTGCTTGCCGAGATCACCGCGATCCTGTCGGAGGCGGATGGCTCGATCGGTCAGATCCCGCAAAACCATTTCTATATTCTCGAGGCGCTTAGAACCGACGGCGGCGAGGAGCAGCAGCGTTATTTCTTCGGCCGGGTGCTGGCCGGCGATCGTTTCGGCAATGCGTTATCCGAGCGCGGCACCAAGACGGTCGGCCACTACAATACGCGCATCACCCGCGACGGCCCGGGTTACCGGATCAACGGCCGCAAATTCTATTCGACCGGCGTCCTCTTCGCCGACTGGATCACCATCTTCGCGCTCGATCCGGAGGATCGGCTGACCATGGCCTTCGTGCCGAAGGGCACCGAAGGCGTCGAGATCGTCGACGACTGGGACGGCTTTGGCCAGCGCACCACCGGCAGCGGCACGACGATCCTCGACAATGTCTATGTCAGCGCCGATTCCGTGGTCTTCCATCACAAGGGCTTCGAGCGGCCGACGACGATTGGCTCCGTTGGTCAGATCATCCATGCCGGCGTCGATCTCGGTATCGCACGGGCGGCCTTTGCCGAAACGCTGGATTTCGTCAGGACGAAATCGCGCCCCTGGATGGATAGCGGCCTTGAGCGTGCCTCAGACGATCCGCTGACGATCGCCAAGGTCGGCCAGATCGCCATTCGGCTGGAAGCCGCAACGGCTCTCGTGGAGCGCGCCGGGCACAAGGTCGATGCCGCGCAGGTCGAGACGACGGAGGAAAAGGTGATCGCGGCGACGCTTGCGGTTGCCGCTGCGAAGGTGCTGACGACCGAAGTGGCTCTCGAGGCCTCGAACACGCTTTTCGAGCTTGCCGGAACCTCGTCGGTACAAACAGGTCTCAATCTCGACCGCCACTGGCGCAATGCCCGCACCCATACGCTGCACGATCCCGTTCGTTGGAAATATCACGTCGTCGGCAACTACCATCTGAACGGCGTAACGCCGCCGAAGAACGGCGCGCTCTGAAACTTCCATTCCTCCCAAGGAAAAGTCCCATTGCCCATGCCGGCAATGGGACTTTCGTTTTTCGATGGAAGAGTGGTCGCCTCAGCTGTAGAGGCTGACCTCGGGTATTCTGTCGTTCAGCACGAATTCACCGACTTCCTTCGCCTTGTAGAAGACAGGATCGTGCAGCGTGTGAGTGCGGACATTGCGCCAGAACCGGTCGAAACGGTATTTGTCGGCCGTCGAGCGAGCGCCCGTCAGCTCGAAGACGCGTGAGGTGATGTCGAGCGAGACATGGGTGGCGTGGACCTTGGCGGCATAGGCTTCCGCCGCCGCCTCGCCGCGCTCACGCGCGGTGACGTCGCGGCCGCGGGCAAGGCCCGCCTGCACGGCGGCTGCGGCACTGTCGGCAAGGGCCGCCGAAGCCTTCAGTGCGGCGGTGAATTCGCCGACGCGTTCGAGGATATAAGGATCATCCGCCGCCCGCTCGACACCCGAGGTGATCCACGGCCGAGTCGTGTTGCGGACGTAATCGACGGCCGCATGCAGCGCGCCTTCCGCTGTGCCGAGATAGAAATTGACGAAGACCAGCTGGATGAACGGCGTATTGAAGGTCGATAGCACCGGCGGTGCTGCGTCGGGTGCAGCCGGCGCGCCGACGAAATCCTCCTCGTAGACGGGAAAGTCGCGGAACTCGACGCTGCCGCTGTCCGACAGGCGCTGGCCAATATTGTCCCAGTCGTCATTGGTGACGTAGCCTGGACGATTGGTCGGCACGGCGAAGCCGGCGATCTTGTCGTCGAGCGCCGCATTGGCATTGATGTAATCGGAAACCCGCGCCGCCGTTGAGAAGGACTTGCGTCCGTTCAGCACATAGCCATTGCCCCGACGGGTGAGCACCAGCCCGGGATCGCGCGGGTTGACGGCTGCACCCCAATAGAGGTTCCTGGCGACAGTATCGCTGCCCAGCGCATGGGCGCGCGCCGCATCGAGGGCCCAATAGATGTACTGGCTGTTGACGTAGTGGTAGCCGAGCAGCTGGCCGATCGAGCTCTCGCCACGGGCGAGAATGCGCACCAGCCCCAGCCCCTCGACCCAGTCGAGACCACCGCCGCCGATTTGCGTGGGATGCAGCGCATTGAGCAGCCCGGCATTCTTCAATTTTACGATCTCGGCGAGCGGCGGACGGCCTTCGCGGTCGAGGTCTGCGGCGCGCCGCGACAGGTCGGCAGAGATCTCCCCGGCACGGGCAAAGAGGTCTTCGCGCGTCGGGTTGCGGCTGGCCGCAAAGATGACATTGGATTGGCTCATGGGCGGAACTCCAATTCTCCAAAAAGATGATCCGGCGGAAGCCGCAGAGGCTTCCGCCGGAAGGATCGAAGTGCGTAGTCTCAGAACAGCTTGTCCGGGATCCAGCTGGCGGTCGCAGCATCGCTCGTGCTGAAGGCCGGGATCTTTTCGGCCAGTTCCTCGATCGTCTTGACGCCGGCTGCGCGCAGGCTTTCCTGCGTCAGAAGCGTCGGCTTCACGGTGATTTGGTGGGGAACCGTCTGCCCGGCGATTTCGAGTGCTGCGGCGCGAATGGAGACGGCGCCGACGACGGCCGGATTGGTCGCGACGGTCGCAACCCAAGGGCTGCCTTCCTCGGTGATTTCCTGGATATCGGCCGTCGAGACGTCGGCCGAATAGATCTTGAGCTTGTTTGCAATGCCGAGGTCGTTGGCGGCAAGCTTCACGCCGCGGGCGAATTCGTCATAGGGGGCGAAGACGACTGAAATATCGGGATTGGCGGTCAGCACGGCCTTCGCCTGGTCGGCGGTCGAGGTCGCCGTCGTGTCGCTGACATTGCCGAAGCGGGCCTTTTCGACCACGCCTTTATTGTCCGACTTGAACTTGTCCCAGACCTCGTTGCGGCGGTCGAGCGGCGCAAAGCCGGCGACATAGACATAACCGGCGTTGAAGCTGTTGCCGTTGTCCTTCACCACCTGTTCAAG
Organism: Rhizobium sp. PEPV16; assembly: GCF_008919455.1. Classification (NCBI taxonomy): domain Bacteria; kingdom Pseudomonadati; phylum Pseudomonadota; class Alphaproteobacteria; order Hyphomicrobiales; family Rhizobiaceae; genus Rhizobium; species Rhizobium sp. PEPV16. The sequence continues at coordinate 65,393 of NZ_VSZV01000339.1, read as the reverse complement.
CGCCAATGATGCGAGTTCGTGATCGCTCTGCTCCACCTGCGGGATCTTGGGGTTGTTAAGGTTGACGTCGAAGGCCACGACCTTGATGCCCTTGTCGAGCGCCTGCTGCACGACGTCGCCGAGCGATTCCGGCAGACCGTGGTCGATGACGATGCCGGAGACGCCGAGATTGATCGCCTGCAGGATCTGCTCGCGCTGCTCGGCGGCATCCTGCCGGCCGGGGAAGATGCGCAGGTCGATAGCCAGCGCCTTGGCCTGGGCTTCAGCCCCCGCCTGGTAGGCCTGGAAGAAATCACCGGCCGAGATGTAGCTGATCAGAGCCACCTTGACGCCACCCTTGTCGAAGGGGGCCGGAGCGCCGGACAGGCCGTCGGCTTTTGCGCCTTGAATGAAAATGAACGGAATGACGGCGGCAGACAGTGCGAGCCGTGCGAGGGATTTCATCGTCGCGTTCCTTTTAGCAATCGGGAGCGTCGTCTGACAGGTCTGACAGCCCTTGCGACACGTCGGATTATTTAGATATAATCTCTATGTTTTTAGTAGAGTAAATGATCCGATTTTACGGGCTGCAGGAGATTCTTTGTTTCCCGAGGACAGTTTGTGAGGGAAAGGCGTGCCTGGAGTTCGACCGCCCGGACGGGGCACACTCCGGCTTCGAATGCAGTCCTGGACACTATCGATGCCGCTTCTTCACATTGAAAATATCACCCGCAGTTTTGGGTCGACGCGGGCGCTTGCCGGCGCTGATTTTTCTATGGAACGCGGCGAGATCGTGGCGGTGATGGGCGCAAACGGCGCGGGCAAATCGACGCTGGTCAAGATCCTTTCCGGCGTGCTTCCGGCCGATGGCGGCATGGTCAGCCTCGATGGCCGCGTCTTTGCGCCGCGCAGCCCGGCCGAAGCGGCAAGGGCCGGTGTCGTCACGGTGCATCAGTCGACGGATCTCGTCGGCGCGGCCGGTCTGACGGTTGCCGATGCCCTGCTGCTCAACCGGTTTGCCGATCGCAGCACACCCTTCTTCGTCTCGCGCGCCGGCATTCGCCGTGCCGCGCAGTCCATGCTCGACGCCGCCGGCTTCACCCTGCCGCTCGACCGCGATTTCGGCGAACTCGCCAGCGCCGACCGGCAACTGGTGGCGATTGCGCGGGCGCTTGCCAACCGCGCCGATCTCCTCATTCTCGACGAGCCGACGGCGAGCCTCTCCGGAGAGGAAAGCCGCCGCCTCTTCGATATTCTGCTGAGGCTTCGCAAGCGCGGACTGGCGATCCTCTATATCTCGCACCGTACCGCCGATCTCGAAGCCATCGCCGACCGCGCGCTCGTCATGCGCGGCGGCCGCGTCGTCGGCACCTTCTCACGGCCGATCGATTTTTCGAGCGCCATCGAGACGATGATCGGCCGCAGACTGGATGCGGCTCGGCCGGATGCGCGGCCTGCGACCGGACCAGTGATTTTCAAGATGCGCGATGCCCGCCTGCTCTCGGAAGCCGCCTCCTTCGATCTGTCATTGCATGAGGGCGAGGTGGTGGCGGTGACCGGTGTGCTCGGCGCCGGCAAGAGCCGGCTGCTGTCGGCGATCTTCGGCGTGACGGCGCTTGCCGGTGGTGCGATGTTCCTCGGCGGTCGGCCCTACCGGCCAAAAGGTCCGGCCGAAGCGATTGCATCAGGTGTCGCGATGGCGGCCGAAGACCGTCATCGTTCCTCGCTGATGCCACCGGCATGGCCCGGCCATTCGCTGTCGGCGACGATCAGCCTGCCGCATCTTGGCAAATGGTATCCGCGCGGTTTCCTTGTCGGCGGCCGTGAACGACGCGAGGCCGAACAGGCGATCACTCGTCTCGGCATCAAGGCCGCAAGTCCGCTCGCCTCGGTCTGGTCATTGTCCGGCGGCAACCAGCAGAAGGCGGTGATCGCCCGCTGGGAGGTGGAACCGAGCCGTTTGCTGCTGCTCGACGAACCTTTCCAGGGTGTCGACGTCGGCGCCCGTCATGACATCATCCGGGCAATCCGCGCCCGCAGCGACCGGGCGACGCTGATTGCGACCTCCGACCCGGAGGAGGCCTATGAGGTGGCCGACCGCATCCTCGTCATCGACCGCCACGTGTTGAAGCCCGCGGCAGGCGGAATTGCCACTCCTTCCGCTATTCAGGGAATATCCGCATGACGACGATCGATGACGACACTCTTCCACAGACAAGCGTCCGGCCAAAGGCATCGCCGCAAGCCGATAGCGGTCTTCTTGCAGCACTCGGGGCGTTCCTCCGGGCAGGCGCAGTGTTCATCCTGTTGGCACTGCTCGTCGTCGGTTTCACCGTCGCCGAGCCCGCTTTCATCAATATCGCCAATCTGATGAGCATCCTGCAGGCGGTGTCCGTCGTCGCCATTCTCGGCGCCGGCGTCACCGTCACGCTGGCGGTCGGCGGTTTCGACTTGTCGATCGGCGCGGTCGCCGCATCGAGCGTGATGGCGGCGAGTTATGCGATGATCGTCTGGCACCTTGATGCCTATGCGACGGTGCCGCTGGTGCTCGCCTTCGGCGCCCTGATCGGCCTCGTCAACGCCTTCCTCATCGTCCGCCTGAAGGTGCCGGATCTGTTGGCGACGCTGGCGATGATGTTCCTGCTTTCCGGCCTGCAGCTGATCCCGACCGCCGGCCGATCGATTTCGGCCGGCCTCACCCTGCCTGACGGCTCGAAGGCGACCGGCGCCTACGACCCCGCCTTCCTGCTGATCGGCCGCTACAGCATCCTCGGCACCCTTCCCGTTTCGGTGGTGCTGATGGCGGTGGTCGCCATCGCACTCTTCATTCTCACCGAACGCACCCGCATCGGCCGGCTGCTGTTTGCGACCGGCGGCAACGAGATCGCGACCCGGCTTGCCGGCGCCTCGACGGTGCGGCTGAAGACGCTCGCCTATGTGCTATCGGGCACGCTGGCATCGCTCGGCGGCATTGTCATCGCCGCCCGCGTCGGGCGTGGTGATATCTCGTCCGGCGGCTCGCTGCTGATGGATTCGGTCGCCGCAGCACTGATCGGCTTTGCCGTCTTCAACCTGCGCCGCCCAAACGTGCTCGGCACCATTGCCGGCGCGGTCTTCGTCGGCGTGCTGCTGAACGGCCTCACCATGCTGAACGCCCCCTACTACACCCAGGATTTCGTCAAGGGCGCCGTGCTCGTCGGCGCGCTCGCCCTCACCTACGGCCTCGGCCGTAGCAATCCCTAATTCCAAGGAAGAAAACATGACCCGCGAAATCAGGCTGAACGCCTTCGACATGAATTGCGTCGGACACCAGTCGCCGGGGCTCTGGCGCCATCCGCGCGACAAGTCCTCAACCTACAAGGATCTCGACTACTGGGTGCATCTGGCAAAGACGCTGGAGCGTGGCAGGTTCGACGGGCTGTTCATCGCCGACGTGCTCGGCGTCTACGATGTGCTGAACGGCAATGTCGATGCGGCACTTCGCCATTCGGCGCAGGTACCGGTCAACGATCCGCTGCAGCTCATTCCAACCATGGCCTACGAGACCGAACATCTCGGCTTCGGCCTGACGGCGTCGCTCTCCTTCGAGCACCCCTACACCTTCGCCCGCCGCATATCGACGCTCGACCATCTGACCAAGGGGCGTGTCGGCTGGAATATCGTCACCTCCTACCTCAACAGCGGTGCGCTCAATATCGGCCAGCCGGCGCAGACCAAGCATGACGATCGCTACGACCTCGCCGAGGAATATCTCGAGGTCTGCTACAAGCTCTGGGAGGGAAGCTGGGAGGACGGCGCCGTCGTCCGCGACCGGGAAAGCGGTATCTTCACCCATCCGGAAAAAGTCCACCCGATCCGCCATTCCGGCAAGCATTTCAACGTGCCCGGCATTCACTTGAGCGAACCCTCGCCGCAGCGCACGCCGGTGCTCTACCAGGCCGGCGCTTCCAGCCGCGGCAAGGATTTCGCCGGCGCCCATGCCGAGTGCATCTTCGTCGCGTCGCCGTCGAAGCCCGTGCTGAAGCGTTACGTCGCTAATGTCCGCGAGGCGGCCGAACGCGTCGGCCGCAACCCGCGCGAAATCCTCGCCTTCAACCTGCAGACCGTGATCCTCGGCGAAACGGATGCGGAGGCACAGCGGAAGTTCAACGAATACCGCAAATACGCCTCCTTCGAGGGTGCGCTGACGCTGATTTCCGGCTGGACCGGCATCGATTTCGGCCAGTTCGGGCCGGACGAGGTGCTGCGCCACCGCCATACCAATGCGGTGCAATCGGCCGTCGAAACCTTCACCACCATCGATCCCACCAAGGAATGGACGGTGCGCGAAATGGCCGATTGGGTCGGCATCGGCGGTTTCGGCCCTGTTTTCGTCGGCTCACCGCAAACAGTCGCCGATCTGATGCAGGAATGGATCGAGGACACCGATGTCGACGGCTTCAATCTTGCCTATGCCGTGACGCCCGAGAGTTTCGAGGATGCCGTCAATCTGCTGGTGCCGGAACTGCAAAAGCGCGGCGTCTACAAGACGGAATATGCCAGGGGCACTCTGCGGGAAAAACTCGGGGGAGCGGGGCCGCGGCTCGTCGCGCCGCATCCGGGTGCCGCTTATTGCAATCTCTTCGGCGCGCCCGCGCGTGTTGCGGCCAACGGCTGAGCGAATAATGGCTGGGTGACAAAAAATATCTCGCCCAGCCCGACCATTCGAATCTAACCTCTATGACAATTGGCATTTCGCCCCGAATATGGGCACTAGAATTTCACCGATCAGGAGGGGGTCATGACCATATCATCTATCTCGCGGCGGACGCTGATCAAGGGCACTGCCCTGCTGCTTGTCTCGACGGCCCTCGCCCGGCAGGCACTCGCGCAGACCGCGCCCGCCGGCGGCCGGCTGATCGTTGCGGCCGATTCCGAGCCGAAGAACCTCAACCCTGCCATCGTCGCCTCGAACGGCGTCTTCTTCGTCGCCAGCAAGGTGATCGAGCCGCTCGCCGAAGCGTCGTTCGACGGCAAGGACGGGCTTTCACCGCGCCTCGCCACCTCCTGGGAGGGTTCGGCGGACGGCCTTTCGGTCACCTTCAAGCTGCGCGACGGCGTCACCTGGCACGATGGCAAGCCGTTCACCTCGGTCGATGTCGCCTTCTCCGCGCTCAACATCTGGAAGCCGCTGCAGAATCTGGGCCGCCTGGTTTTCGCCAATCTCGAAGCCGTCGATACGCCCGATGATTACACCGCCATCTTCCGCTTCTCCAAGCCGACGCCGTTCCAGCTCATCCGCAACGCCCTGCCCGTTGTCACCAGCGTCGTTGCCAAGCACATTTTCGACGGCACCGATATCGCCACCAACCCGGCCAACAACATGCTCGTCGGCACAGGGCCCTTCAAGTTCGCCGAACACAAGCCCGGCGAATATTACCGGCTGACGCGCAATGAGAATTACTGGGACAAGGAGCAGCCGAAACTCGACGAGATCATCTTCCGCGTGCTGCCCGATCGCGAGTCGGCGGGTGCAGCACTCGAAGCAGACGAAATCCAGCTTGCCGCCTTTTCGGCCGTGCCGCTCGCCGATCTCGACCGCATCTCCAAGGTCGACGGCATCAAGGTGATCTCGAAGGGCTATGAGGCCCTGACCTATCAGCTCGTCGTCGAGATCAATCATCGCCGCAAGGAACTGGCCGATCTCAGGGTGCGGCAGGCGATCGCCCAGGCGATCGACAAGAAATTCGTGGTCGACACGATCTTCCTCGGTTATGCCGCCGCCTCGACCGGCCCGGTGCCGAAGAATGCGCCGCAGTTTTATACGCCGGATGTCGCGGCCTATGATTTCAACCCGGCGGCGGCCAACGACATCCTCGACAAGGCAGGATACAGCCAAGGCCCGGACGGCAACCGCTTTACGCTGAAGCTCCGCCCCGCACCCTATTTCAACGAGACCCGCCAGTTCGGCGACTACCTTCGTCAGGCCCTCGCCGTCATCGGTATCAATGCCGAAATCGTCAATGCCGATGCGGCCGCGCATCAGAAGGCAGTCTATACCGACCACGACTTCGACCTCGCCGTCGGCCCGCCGGTCTTCCGTGGCGATCCGGCGATCTCCACCACCATTCTCGTCCAGTCCGGGACGCCAGCCGGCGTGCCCTTCTCCAATCAGGGCGGCTACGTCAATCCGGAGCTCGACAAGATCATCAAGCAGGCCTCGGAGACTGTCGACACGACGGCGCGCACCGATCTCTACCGCAAGTTCCAGCAGCTCGTCGCAGCCGACCTGCCGCTGATCAACATTGCGGAATGGGGGTTCATCACCGTTGCGCGCGATACCGTGCAAAACGTCGCGGATAATCCGCGCTGGGCCGTATCGAACTGGGGCGATACGGTGCTGCAATCGTGATAGGATTGGCGGCAATTCTCATCCAGAGGCCCTGTCCGGCGTGAGACGTGCAATCATCCTCCTGAGGCGCAGGGCGATCAGCAGCATTCCAGTGCTGTTGATCGTGGTGATCTTCACCTTTTTCCTGCTTGAATCCGCCTCGGGCGATGCTGTCGACGCCTATCTCGGCTCGATCGGCGGCGGCGATGCCACACTTAGGCAGTCGCTGCGCGAGAGCTACGGCCTCGACCAATCGATGTTCGCGCGCCTCTGGCTCTATCTTTCCTCACTCGCACGCTTCGATCTCGGCTGGTCGGTCGCCTTCGGCCGGCCGGTTGGTGCGCTCATTGCCGAACGCCTGCCCAATACGCTGCTGCTGATGGGCAGTGCGACGGCGCTGTCCTTCGGCCTCGGCTCGGCGCTCGGCATCCTCGCCGGGGCGCGGCCGGGCGGTCTGCGGGATCGGCTGCTGTCGATCGGCTCGCTGATCGTCTATGCCATTCCGAGCTTCTGGCTTGGGCTGGTCCTGAGCATCGCCTTTTCGGTGAAGCTACGCTGGTTTCCGATCGCCGGCGTCGAGACGATCGCTTCCGGCAAGACAGGATTTTCGCGCGCGCTCGATATCGCCGATCATCTGGTTCTGCCGGTCGGCGCTCTGGCGCTGATCTATCTCGCCTTGTTCCTGCGGGTGATGCGCAGCGGCATGGCCGAGGCCTGGAAGCTCGATTTCGTGCTCTTCGCCCGGGCCAAGGGCCTGTCGCGGAGCCGGATCGTGCTGCGCCATGTCGCGCGCAA